>JAYWBH010000644.1:0-3601 GCA_043781815.1 Bryobacterales bacterium
TCGACCCATGGCCCAAGGAACTTGGCGTCCTCTCAGTGAACGGGCACAGTTCATGCTGCTGCCTGCGCTATTCGGACTTCTGGAGGCAACGCCGCATCACGTGCTGGCATTTCTGACTCAGTTTCTGAATCTGTTGTTGCTCAATAGCATTGTTCGCAAGTTGAGTGGAAGCCCATGGGCAGGCTTCGCTGCGGCACTTTTATGGACTGTCAATGCAGCCTTGGCATTGCCTATGGGATGGCCCGCTGCTTACAGCCAAATCCTATGCGGCACCTTTCTGCTGGCCGCTTTATGGCTATGGATCCGCTACACCGAAACTGGGGAACAGCGGTTTCTAATCGGACAATGGATCGTGTTTTTATTGGGATTTATGGTGCAGGAACTCAATGTTGTGTATCCAGCCATCGCCCTGTGTCATGCGTTGTTGTTCGCCCCCAGCTATTGGAAAAAGACCATCAAGCTGTTTGTAGTTTCGGCTGCCTATGCAATTGGTCATAACCAATTTGCACCCAAGGGAAGTGAAGGAGTTTACGGGCTGGATGTTGGCAGCAGCGTCTTTTCAACCCTGTCACAATACTGCACCATGTCCATTGCCCCAATCCCTGCAATCGCAATGATCGGGTTGTTGGCATGGGCGATTGTTCGAAAGGAAACAGCGGTGCTCTTCGGCTTCGGCTGGTTCGTAATTGTGCTGAGCCCCTTTCTGCTGCTACCCAAGCATGTGGCCGATTACTACCTTTCCGTTCCCACTGCGGGCATTGGCATAGCGTTCGGTTGCGGACTTACCTCTCTATGGAAAAAGCCCTGGTGGATGCGCATAATCGCCTTGGCCTTTCTTACAATTTACGCAGCGGGCAGTGCCAAATTGTCGTACCGCATGACCAAGATAAATCATGATGCCAGCAACCACCTTAAGAGTCTGGTGTTGGGGGTACAGCAAATCAGTCAACGGAACCCAGGCAAGGCAATTCTGTTGGATGGAATTACCGACAACCTATTCAGGGGCGGCTTGTATCATCACCCGTTCGGACTTGTTGGTGCGGAACATGTTTACCTTACTGAGGAAAATGCCGCACGGCTTACACCGTTCCGCGAACACAAAGATTTCTCGCAATTCGTTCTTGCTGGCTTAGCCAATAGTTCCGTGGTTGTCTATCGTTTTGAGAATGACCGGTTGCGAAATGTAACCGCTGCTTACCAGTCAACTCATGTTGCCGTTATGCCCAAGAAAGTATTGTTGGGCATGCCTGCTTTCACTTACCTTTTAGGACCCGAATGGTATGGCGCGGAAGATGGGTATCGTTGGATGCCGCAATCGGCTTCGCTCAATATCGCGGGTGGAGACAAGCTGATCGTGCGCGGATTTTGCGCCCCAGCCCAATTGAAGAACGGCCCCATTCGCTTGACTCTTGAAGTGAATAAAGTGACTTTGAAAGAAACGCAAATCACGGATTGTGATCGGCCTTTCGAGCGTAGCTTTCCGGTGACAAAAGAACCGCAACTGCACGTGGTGTTACGAGTGGACAGAACCACGCAAATCCCACCCGATGCCCGGCAATTGGGGATCGCGATTGAAGAAGTGCGGGTCCCGTAAAATCAATCGTCGTCAGATGCGCTGGTGACTCGCAGCACAGCCAGAAAGGCTTCTTGCGGAATATCCACGCGACCCACGCGCTTCATCCGCTTCTTGCCTTCTTTTTGCTTTTCCAGCAATTTGCGCTTACGCGAAATATCGCCGCCATAGCACTTGGCTAAAACGTTTTTGCGGATGGCTGGAATGGTTTCACGGGAAACGATTTTCGCACCAATGGCCGCCTGCAATGCGACTTCAAACATTTGCCGGGGTATCAATTTGCGCAACCGTTCAATGAGAGTTTTGCCCCGTTCATAGGCAGAATCTTTGTGGACAATCATCGACAAAGCATCCACTGGTTCGCCAGCAACTAGAACGTCCAACTTCACCATGGGCGAAATTCGATAGCCTGCCAAATGATAATCCAGCGAAGCGTAGCCTTTGGAACAGGACTTCAACCGATCATAGAAATCCAGAACGATTTCATTCAGCGGCACTTCATAAACCAGCATCACGCGACCGCCGCTGATGTACTCAAACTTTTTCTGATTACCGCGCTTTTCTTCCAGCAACTTCAGCACTTCACCCACAAAATCTTCACGGGTGATTACAGTTGCCTCAATGATGGGCTCTTCAATCTTTTCGATCTGCGAAGGATTGGGAAACTTCGTCGGGTTATCCACTTCAATCAGCGAACCATCTGTACCGGTGATTTTGTAACGTACACCGGGGGCAGTGGTGATCAGGTTAATATCGAATTCCCGTTCCAACCGTTCTTGCACAATTTCCATATGCAGCAAGCCGAGGAATCCGCAACGAAATCCAAAGCCCAAGGCTGCTGAATTTTCCGGTTCAAAGTTTAGCGCGCTATCGTTCAAGCGCAGCTTTTCCAATGCATCGCGTAGCAAGCCGTGTTCATGACTTTCCACCGGATACAATCCAGCGAACACCATGGCCTTGATTTCTTCAAAGCCCGGCAGCGGTTCCAGGCAAGGTCGGTTGTGATCGGTAATCGTATCGCCGATCTTCGCGTCACTCACGGTCTTGATGTTGGCGATCACAAAGCCAGCTTCGCCAGCAGAAAGTTCCTGACACGTGGTTGGCTTCGGGGCTTGATAGCCCAGCCCATCCACGTTATAAATGGCACCGTTGGACCAAAGGCGAATCTTTTGGCCAACACGAATCGTCCCGTCCATGATGCGCATTAGAATAATCACGCCGCGGTAGGGATCAAACCAGCTATCGAAAATCAGCGCGCGCAATGGATCGTCAGGATTGCCTTTCGGAGCGGGTACCTTCTTCACCACTTCTTCCAGAATTTCTTCAATGCCAATGCCTTGCTTTGCGCTGGCTAAAACGGCTTCGCTGGCATCCAGGCCAATCAGTTGTTCAATCTGTTCCTTAATCCGTTCCGGCTCAGCACTGGGCAGGTCTATCTTGTTGATCACCGGGATCAGATCCAGATTGTAGTGCAACGCCAAATACGTATTGGCCAGCGTTTGGGCTTCCACGCCTTGGGATGCATCGACAACTAACAGCGCACCTTCGCAGGCTTGCAGGCTACGAGCCACTTCGTAAGAAAAATCCACATGGCCTGGCGTATCAATTAAATTGAGCTGATACATGTTGCCATCTTTAGCTTTGTAGCTAAGACGGACGGCATGGGCTTTGATGGTGATGCCGCGTTCGCGCTCCAAATCCATGGAGTCCAGCACCTGCTCCTTCATTTCACGTTGGCTCAAGTTACCGCAGAATTCGAGTAAGCGGTCTGCGAGCGTCGATTTGCCATGATCGATGTGCGCGATGATAGAGAAATTGCGGATGAAAGCGGGAACCATGCGGTAGAATAAGGGCTGAATTTTCAATTATCCCATATGTCCCCCGGCCACATACACATCGGCGAGGCCGTTGACGGCATTGTCACCCTCACCATCACGCGTCCAGAGAAGCTCAACGCGTTGAGTGCACAGACATTGGAAGAGATTGACCAGGCCTTTGCAGGCTTTGAAAAGAATTCTGAAGTACGTG
>JAYWBH010000645.1:0-3600 GCA_043781815.1 Bryobacterales bacterium
GGGGAGCCACAGGTTATCCCAACTAAGGTTGGAGCTTCTACAGGATGAGGGAAAGCTTCAAGTGTTGGAACGAAGCGTATCAGGCCTTTGAAAAACCGCTCCCTGGCGGTCTGTTAACCACGGGTTATCCCAACAAAAACGCTGGAAATTCTAAAGGGATGCAGGCAAACTAAGTGGCATTGGGCATTTACTTCCTGGGCAGTGCCACCGTGATGTTCCGAAACTTCAGGCCACCCGTGTGGTCGCCTTGAATATAGAAAGGTCCTGGCTCTGCTTCATTTGCATCCAGGGCACCGCCAGTGATTCCTTCAATCTCCTGATGGTCAATCGTTGTTACTCCATTGCGCACCACAGTAAGTGTGCGGCCAACCAGAGTAACATCAAAAATATCCCACTCACCTGGCTTACGCGGCAGGTCTACCTTAGGGGTGATGCGACCATAAACGGAACCAATGCGTCGCTCTGGAGGATTGCTGGAAAGCGGCTCGTATTCTAATTGGATTTCGTAGCGGCCACGCAGATAGAAGCCACTATTGGCATGGTCTGGACAGTTGGCTTCAAAATGCACTTTGAAGTCATCGAATTTACGAGTAGTCTTTAAGTTGGCACCGTGATCCAGATTGGTTAGCAGCTTATCCTTCACGGTCCAATGGCTATCTGCCCCCATGGGCTCCCAACCGGTAAGATCCTTGCCATTGAACAAAGCTTCGGGAGCAGACCATGCCTTGGGTTCGCTGCGTTTCAGTTCAGGAGCGCGAACACCGGCCAGCTTTGTCACTGCGTCGCCACGCTTTTGCACCACGTTCATCGTATCGCCCGACGTTTCCAATTCCCAGGTCAGAGTTTTCGTCAGGGTCAAAATCAATTTTGATCCGTCGGTTCTGAATTCCTTGACCTGATAAACGTTGCCTCCCGTTGGCTGAAACCATACGTCCATGGTGCCATTCTTTTCTGTAATCCCCAGCCAATTGGCTCGGTTCCCGACGTTAAAATTCCAACGTCCCTCAAAGGGGCTCTTGGCACTTACGAAAGCAGGAATCAGAAAAAGTAGTGTTGCGAAAAAACTGCGAGATACAAGATGCATCCTTGCAGTTTATCCTTTCTTACGAGTAAGAATGCGGCGGCGCATGGGTTTCAGTTCTTCCGCAAATACCAGATTAATGATTTCAGCCTGCTGTTCCTGATGCAGCTTCATGGAACCTGGAGCGGGGCTGGCGGAATTCATGCGTCCAATGTAGCCCAACATGCGGCGACTCTCATCCAGCACAGAAGCCAGCCGATCACGAACATGAGCCCAGGCCCCCATATTGCGCGGCTCTTCCTGCACCCAACAAATGTCGGCGGTGACAGGATAGCGCATCAGCACATCTTTCAATTCCGCCTTGGGGAACGGATAGTATTGTTCCAGTCGGACAATGGCCACGTGGTGGGCATTGCGTGATTCGCGCGCGGCCAACAGCTCGTAATAGATCTTGCCACTGGTTAAAATGACCCGTGTGATGCGACCCGCATCGGTCAAACTTTGATCGCCAATCACTTCACGGAATCCGCCGCTAGTTAAATCTTCAATGGTGGAAACAGCTTTCGGATGTCGAAGTAGGCTCTTGGGCGTGAACACGATCAGCGGTTTGCGTGTGCCCCGCCGATCTGCTCCACCATGCATTTGACGACGCAACAAATGGAAGTATTGCGCCGGAGTAGTGGGGTTGCACACCTGCATATTATTTTCCGCGCAAAGGGTGAGGAAGCGTTCAATGCGTCCACTGGAATGCTCTGGACCTTGGCCTTCCTGCCCGTGAGGCAGCAACATAACCAGTCCACTGGGCTGACCCCATTTCTGTTCGCAAGTGGCAATGAATTGGTCAATCATTACCTGGGCGCCGTTGGCAAAATCTCCGAACTGGGCCTCCCACATGGTCAGCGTTAAGGGATCGGCCACACTATAGCCAAATTCAAAACCCAGCACAGCAAATTCAGACAGCGAGGAATCCCAAACATTGAAGTTAGCCTGGTTCGGTGTCAGATGCTGCATGGGGATAAACTTTTCGCCGGTCTTATGATCGAAGTAAGTAAGATGCCTTTGGCTGAAGGTACCGCGGCCGGAATCCTGTCCACTCAATCGCACCGGAGTGCCTTCCATCACCAACGTTCCAAAGGCCAGCGATTCTGCCATGGCCCAATCCATTGGCGACCCTTCCAGCACTTGTTTGCGCTTGTCGAGGAAGCCTTGCAATTTAGGATGCACTGAAAAATCGTCAGGAAATGAGGTCATTCCATGGACCACTTGTTCAATCATTGGCCGATCCGTGGCAGTGGGGATGGTCACTTTCTGAAACGGCAGATCCAGCGATAGTTCCTGGAACTCGTACTTGGAACCGTCTAACTTATCGGAATCGAATGACTCTGAAAGTCGATGCAGGTAAGACTTCTTAATGCGATCTACTTCATCCGCAGTCAGTGTCTTTTCACGCTGCAAACGGTCAGCATAAATGGTGCCGACGCTGGGATGAGTTTTGATCTTGCCGTACAGAAGCGGTTGCGTGTAGGACGGGTCATCGCCTTCGTTATGCCCGTATTTGCGGTAGCAAAACATGTCGATGACAACGTCTTTCTTGAACTGCTGGCGGTAATCGAGTGCCAGTTGCGCTGCCCGGACACAAGCTTCGGGATCGTCCCCATTGACGTGAAATACGGGAGCCTGCACCATGCGGGCCATGTCTGTGCAATAGGTTCCGGAACGGCTGTCTGTGGGATTGGTGGTGAATCCGATTTGATTATTAATCACAACGTGCAGCGTTCCGCCAGTGGCGTAACCTTCCAATTGCGACAGGTTGAACGTTTCAGCAACCACACCCTGACCAATGAATGCCGCGTCGCCATGCAACAGCAGCGGGATGACGCGGATCCGTTCGGTATCCCCAAGCCTGTCTTGTTTAGGCCGGACAATCCCTTCAACCACCGGGTCAGCAGCTTCCAGGTGACTTGGGTTGGGAGCCACGGAAACCACCACTTCACGACCACCGGTAGACCGGCGAACGCCACTGGCCCCCAAGTGATATTTCACGTCACCGGAGCCCTGGGTGGAATCAGGATCCATGTTGCCTTCAAATTCACTGAACACTTGTGCGAACGATTTACCAATGGTGTTGCACAGGATATTCAAGCGCCCACGATGGGCCATTCCAATCACCACTTCGTGCGCTCCGCCATTGGCTGCGCGGTCAATTAGCTCATCCAGAATGGCCATCACCGCTTCACCGCCTTCCAGCGAGAAACGTTTGTGACCCATAAAGCGGGTGTGCAGAAAATTTTCAAAAGCCTCGGCTTCAATCACACGTTCCAGAATGCGGATCTTGGTTTCCTTGGCTAACTTCCAATTGTTCGATTCCAGTTCCATGCGTTTCTGCAGCCAGGCTTTTTCCGCAGGATGCTGAATGTGCATGAACTCCACACCAAGCTTGGAACAATACGTTTGGCGCAGCGTTTCCAAAATCTGACGCAGCGTGGCCACCATGTGGGCAGCCCCTTCGCCGATGTCTGAACCCAAACTGCCGGTGATGAACTCGCGGTCTAAATCCCAAATAGTTAAGCCATAACTTG
>JAYWBH010000646.1:0-10823 GCA_043781815.1 Bryobacterales bacterium
TCCCACTAAGCAACAAACTGGAGTGGAATTGTTTCAACTGTTGCATGTGGCGGCGAAGGCTTTTCCGCGGGTGGCACTGTACTTTGAAAACTCAATTGTCGCTGAGGATTTGCCACTGGTGGCATCGGCTTCGGCGACGGTGACTCGGTACGAAATAGTTGGTGGAAAGACGGTTGTGGAATCACCGCATGGCGTGGGGATTCCGTGGACGAACCCAGCGTTGGTGAACGGGAAATTGTGGCCCGTGCGCAGTGAGAAGACTATATGGTTGCCTCCTGGGGCGGTGGCCGTGGAATCGACGTCGGAAGATGCGCCGTTGCATATTGTGGATTTCAACGGGCAGTTGCGGTCGGCTTCCGTGGAACGGAATGGTGTGATGATCGCTTACCACCAGGCATCCAGGGCGATTGCGATTGTGGATCGTGAGGTGGTTTATTTTGAAATTGATGGAATGGAGGTTCGTATGTTGTTGACAAAGTTAGACGAAGAGCGGTTTATGGTGTTACTGCCTAGCGGGCAGCATGTTGTGTGGATGGGGGGGAGAAAGTAGATGCTTGACGGACGTGGTACACTGAGAGTGGGATTTGATTGTCCCACTGGAATTCATATGAACACCCGAACACACGTAATTCTTCCCAGCCAGGTTATCACCGAAATTGACGAACTGGTTGGTAAAAGAGGTCGTAGCCAATTTTTGTCACAGGCTGCGGCGAAGGAACTTGTCCGAATGAAACAGATGTCGGCTCTTGAGCAGGCTTTTGGTGCATGGAAGGCTGAAGATCACCCTGAGCTTGAGAAGGGTGTGGCGGCACACGTCAGAGAGATGCGTCAAGAAAGCGAAGTTCGCTTCAAAAAGCAGTTTGCTGTGGCCTAATGATTCATCTACTAGACACGAATATTCTGATCCATATTTTGCGCGGTAGTGCAGAGCATCGGGAAATGCTGGTTCGGCTGGTTGGAGCGGACCACATTCTGGCGTCCTGTTCGATCACGATTACTGAAATTTATGCAGGGATGCAGGCTAGAGAAGCGGACAAGACAGGCGTCTTGGTCAATAGCTTGCAGTTCCTGCCAACTTCGGCCAAAGTGGCGGAAAATGCCGGATTGCTAAAATATCATTGGGCACGAAAAGGGTGCAATTTGTCTATGGCAGATGTAACGATTGCCGCCGTGGCGATGGAATACCGCTGCATGATTGTGACTGAAAATATCAAAGACTTCCCCATGCCTGAGCTCTCGATTTACCGCCAATAGCAGCTTACCCTTCGCTCAGCACACAAACATCTGGCAGGCTCCGATACTGCTCCGCATAATCCAAACCATAACCGACTACGAACTCATCGGGAATGCTGAACCCGGCATAAGCAGCGGTGACAGGACGCAAACGACGTTCTGGCTTGTCCAGTAGAGCGGCAATTTTGATGGATCGCGGTTTGCGTTGGTCCAGCAGGTTTAACAGATAGGTGAGCGTCACGCCGCTATCGACAATATCTTCTACGATAATCACGTGATGGCCTTCAATGACCGTGTCTAAATCTTTGGTCACGCGCACTTCACCGGAACTGGTCTTGCCTTTTCCATAGCTGGAGATCCCCATGAAATCCACAATCACCGGTCGCTTGATGGCGCGGGATAGATCGGCCATGAAGACGTAGGCACCTTTCAAAATGCAGATGAGGTGGACGATTTCAGCGGGATTCGGATAATCCGCATCAATCCTCGCTCCCAGTTCCCGAATGCGATTCTGAATCTGCTCTGAACTGATGAGCACGGTTAACTTGTCTAGGGCCATCTATACAGTCTAATCTGCAATTAGCCTGGTGCTGGGTGGACCAATGTGAATATGTGGTGCAGTGGCTTGACCGGGTATCCATTTACGAAATGCGAAGTAGGGGATTTTGGCCGATTCCAAATAGTGCCGTAGCCACACCCCTTCTTCCTGATCGGGTTTCAATGCTACATCCACACGGCCTCGATGATCGAACCCCAATGCCCGATGCACTGCCGTTTCACCTCGCGCACTGATGGGCATGGGCTTGGCAAATTTCATTTCAAACGCCAGCATCACTTTCTTCAAATCCTTAGGACCAAATAACATGCTGCCGACATATCGTTCAAAAATGGGTCGCGGTCCATTGGGTTCCTGAATCATCTCTGGTTGCGGATGTGACTCCGCCTCCAGTTCGGCTTTGACGATTCCCACAAGCTCTTCCACCAAAGCCGCTCTAGACTTGGCCACCGCTACAGTATGTTGGGCGCGGGCTAAGCCTTCCGCTAAAGGCTCCAGGGAGTTTTTGGAACGTAATCCAATGTCCACCATTTTGGCGGCGTCGTCCAATCGCTGCTGTTCGCGTTGCTCAAAGTGTCCGGAGACGGCCACCATTTCCTTAGCTTGTGCTTCGGTAAGATCCTCTATTTTTATTTCACTGTACAAAAGCTTGTCTAAAATTTGCGATTCCTTTGCTTCCTCTAACCGTTCTTCGGCCTGCTTCAATTGCTTGACGGGGGCCGCGCCTACGGCCACCAATTGGCGCACTCGCTCCAATTCTTCAGCCGCCGCGCGCACGGGTGCCGGATCCTCAGGAAGACCTAAACAAGAGATTGCGAATAGAACAAATAGGACGAAACAACGCATGTTTCTACTATTAGTATGCCTCAACTGTAGTACGATACCCCTAATAGGAGGATTTGACCCCATAGCCGTAAAGAAAGCAGTCACAAAGAAGGCAGTGAAGAAAATCGCTGCACCAACAGATCCTGCCAAGAAAGCAGCAGCAAAGAAAGCTCCTGCGGTAAGAGTCGCCAAAAAGGCCATTACCGTGGAACCAGAGCCGCCTGACACAACCGAATATGAACCCGCCTGGGTGGAAGTGGTCAAGGCTATTCAAGACAAAAAAGGAACGAACATCCGCGTGTTGGATTTGCGCGATGTTACTTCTTATACCGATTACTTCATTATTGCCCAAGGCACCAATTACCGCCAGAATATGGCCATTGTGGATGGAGTGGAAGGTCACTTGAAGAAGGAAGTAGGTGACCGTCCTTCCAGCATTGAAGGCTACACGTCAGGGGATTGGATCCTGATGGATTATGGCGATTACATTGTCCACATTTTTTCCGTAGAAAAACGTGCCTACTATGATTTGGAGCGTCTCTACCGCAATGCCAAGGTAATTGAAATTCCTGACGATCCTTCGTAGATCGACTTAAATTAGTATGCCGCCAGCGGCGCGAAATTCATTGAGAAACGCGTCGCGTTGGGCGGGGTTCAGATGCTGCACGGCATCCAGAACAATTTCCACCGGCTTTCCCAAAGCCAACAAACCCTTCACGGCGTTTTTCACGCAGATTTCCGTTACCACTCCATAAACCACATATTTATCGGCTTGCCATGATTGAAGAATGCCCGCTAAGTGCTGGTTGGTGAAACAATCCACGGTCTGCTTTTCCAGCAAGAGCTGCGCGGTGCCGCACCATCCAAAGGTTCCTGGAACATTTGGCACAACGACAAAGCTATCGAGCAGTGTGGAAGCCGCTTTACGCTGCCCCAGGCACCCCTTTACGCAATGATGGGGCCACGTGTTGAATTCGGGGTCGGCTTCAGTGTGCGCGTCCATGGTGGAGATCACAAGTGCGCCTTCTGCGGCCGCCTTCTGGTTCAGTCTGGCAATGTTGCCGATGATCCGTTCCGCACCGGGTACGTAGAGGGCCCCGCTGGGCAACAGAAAGTCCAGTTGGGTGTCCACGTCGAAATAAACAATCTTCATTTCCCTGCACCAGCTATGCTGTTCCGAAGTTGCTTTTCAACGTCTAATAACTTGGTGCTGTATTTGACCTTAAATGCATCTTCGTGACCATACAGGCTGCGGCACACGCGGGGTAGTTTTTGCAATGCACTTGCCGCGTAATCGCGCACTTCGGTCAATGTGGGAAGCGGTTCCGCTAAGGCACCGTTCAAGATCACTGGCCGCAGCAACGCTTCGGCATCGCCGCTAGCACATTCCCATTCGCAGGCCACCTCATCGTGCGTAGCGTAACGGAATACCTGTTTTGCGCCGGGCATGGTGCGTTTATCCAAACTGAATTTGGCGGTGAATCGCTTCACGCCGTTTTCGTCTAACTCAACCAGTTTGTAAACCGCACCCAGACTGGGACAATCCACAGACGTTGCTAAATCCGTACCCACGCCGTACAGATCAATGGGAGCACCTGCTGCCACCATTTCAATAATGCGGTACTCGTTCAAATCGCCTGTGGCCATGATCTTGGCATCGGTAAATCCAGCCTGATCCAAAATCACTCGCACCTTACGAGCCAGTTCCAGCAGGTTGCCACTGTCTAATCGCACACCCCACATGGGCTTGGCCAGACCTGCGGCAATGCGCGCGCCTTCCAGCGTGTCGTAACTATCTATCAGGTAGACGGTGGCATCGCCCAATAGTTGCTGCAGTTGTTCAAACGCGGTAGTTTCCGATTGGAACGACATTACCCAGCTATGGGCGGCCGTGCCGAACACCGGGACGCCATAACGAAATCCTGTTTCTACATTGCTGGTGCCAACGCAACCGCCGATGAATGCAGCGCGGCCAGCCAGCACTCCAGCATCGGGCGAATGTGCGCGGCGAGATCCAAATTCCACCACGCCAGCTTTGCCCGCTGCTTCGGTAATCCGTGCTGCTTTCGTCGCGATGGATGTCTGAAAACCGATCATGGATAGCAGGTAGGTCTCGAGCAGTTGCGCTTCAACCAATGGCGCGCGCACGGTTAAAAACGGCTCACCAGCAAAGATGGGTGTCCCTTCGCGAACAGCGAAAATGTCACCCGTGAATCGGAAGTTTGCCAACCCTTCAAAAAATGCCGTTGGAGCATTCTGGAATTGACGGAGGCTGCGCAAATAGTCAATTTGGGCTTTGTCAAAGCGCAGGTTCAGGACGTAATCAACGGCCTGGGCCAAGCCTGCCACCAGAAAGAAATTTCGATTGTACGGCATGCGTCGCACAAACATTTCAAACGTAGCTCTGTCCTGCGTCTTGCCCGCCTGGTAATAACCAGCGGCCATGGTTAGCTGATATAGATCGGTATGAAGTGCGTTCACATGCCCCTATTTTTTAACTTCTGGTTTAGCCGCACTCGGTTCTCTGACGGCAGCGGCACCCACCAGTAAATCTTCAATCACCTTGCCGTCCACTTCGTAAACAGCAGTCTCACCAGAACGGGTCGCGTAAAAGTTATCAGCAGATTTGGTGATGATAATTTTCTCAACCTTCTTGCCATCTTCGGTGCTCACTGTGATTTCTGCGTGAGCCGCACCGCCCCCGGCTTTCGGGAATTTGATGGAACTTAGTTCGCGCAGCTTGTCGGCAATGGCCTGCACTTGCTCGCCTTGCACTGCTTTGCCGTCACGCTTCCAATCGGTCTTCGATTTTTCAAATACCCAAGCCTTGTCCGGCCCTTTCAACTCAATCCGGGTAGGATCTTGAAAGCCGAAATCGAACAGCTTCTTGTTGCGATAATCGTCCAAACGCTTGGCCAGTGCTTCGCCCAACTCATTGGATACTTTATAGGCACCGGCAACAGCGCTGGACTTGGCATAGTAAACGCCTTCTTTATCTTTGCGAACCTCAAGCTCCTGATTGCCTGCTGCATCAGTTAGTTTGGCTTTACCAACCAGAGCTGAGCCTGCGAATTTTGCGGCGGCAGAGTCTTCGTCTTGCGCATCGTCCATCTTGGCTTGGCTCAATTTACCCACCAAGTCTTCCACTGCAAAGTTATCTGCACGGTACGTGGTTGGCTTCAGGATGGTCCAAGTGTTGGCACCACTCTTGCCGAATTCCACCGTCTCCTTGCCATTGAGCAACTCCAGGCGAGAAAGTTTTTCGGTGTCTACACGAAGCAGACGTTTATCGCGAAGGTCTTTCCAATCCTTGTCAATGCTGCTCTTGCTGGCAATCGTAAATACGCGCGGATCGTTATCCATCTTCACGTAAGTGCCCTCGCCGATGGCCGTTGGGTCGCCCAGTAGCACCTTCAGAGTTTTGCCATCTTTTTTCAAAATCGAAATGACCACAGAGGGCTGCGCCAATCCATAATTCGCTAAGTTGGTGGCCTTGTCTTCTACTAATTTGTCTGAACTCAACGTGGCCAAGGCCGCAACAATGGTCCCCACTGCGCTTTGATCGGCAGGCAAGGCTTGAGGCGCAGCAATTTCCCAGCGGGCGTTTTTGCCTAACTTGACGATGGTCGGCTCACCGTTCCTACGTTCGAAACGCAGCTCAATGAATTGGTCGTTGGGTAGTTCCAGAATTCGCGGAGGAGCATCCTTATCAGGCTTGCCCTTCTTCGCCACCTCGTCCATATTGGACCACCAGACGGCGCCGCCAAGCGCTGCCAGTAATCCGGCAGCAGCTAACAGTCCCTTCATTTTCATGGTCCTTATCTCCTGCGCAACCACATCATGACGCCGCTAGCCACAATCACCAAAGGCAGCATGAAAATACTGAGAATTCCCAGCATGTTCATTTGGCCCTGATTCATAGTCAGACGACGATCTTCGGGATCTTTTGGACGGATGGAGATCAAATCTTCATCGGCGGATAGCCAGTTGATCATGTTCAGGAACAGATCTTTGTTAGCTAAAACCCCGATGTACTCGTTCGCCACCCAGGAACTGGAGCCCACCACCACAAAGCGTCCCTGCCCATCCCCAATTCGCATTTCTGCATTTGGTGCCTTCAAAGTTCCCACAGCGGCCATATTCAATGGGCCCTTCTTATCGCGCCCTTCTTTGAACTCAATTTCCTTGGCCTTCATGTCTGTAATTGCGAAGCTGTTTTCGGTGGTTGAA
The DNA here is from genome assembly GCA_043781815.1 of Bryobacterales bacterium. Lineage (GTDB taxonomy): Bacteria > Acidobacteriota > Terriglobia > Bryobacterales > Bryobacteraceae > JANXSF01. The sequence goes on from JAYWBH010000646.1 coordinate 6,845, forward strand.
ATTAACTTACTGGCTTTCGTCTTACCGCCATCTTTTGTCTCAATAGTTCGCGCGTATGGAAATCCAGTCGCTGATTTTAAGTCGCTCACTATCGGATGTTGCTCATAGGCCACCCCCAACGGTACCGCCACGTTCAATCCTGCCGCGCGGCCATAGCCACTTGTGTCGATAGCCAGATCCTTATTCACCACGACGCCCCAGGTTTCCAGCATCGTTGCCAACAAAGTATTATCGGCAATCTGCATTTTTCCCATCCTTAACGGTGCGTCTAGTAGGATCATCGCATCGCCGCCATTTTCCACAAACTGTTGAATGGCGCTCACGACTGTTGCCACATAATCATATTTGGGACCGGCAACCAGCAGAATAGAGCAATCGACAGGGATCTTTGTTTCGGCCACTAAGTTGATCGCCTTTGTTACATAGTTACTCTTTTCAAGTTCCGTTTTGACGGTTGAGAAGCCATCTCCACTACTATCCTCAAGTCCTTTCTCGCCCGTTCCAGTAACCGCGCAAACTGTCTTTTGACTCTCTTTGATTACACGGACAATGGCGCCCGTCACCCCTTCTTCAGTTAAGCTACGAACTTCCTCTTTCTTAAGTCCGGTTTGGACAATAGCCGTGCCCAGGGCCTTTACCCCAGCGGCGCGCGTTTCAAGCGGCTTCTTTGCAACATCTAAAAAATCCACTGTGACCTTGGGCGACAAATTCTTGTAACGATCCAGCAGATCGCGGCTTCGATCAAAAGCGCCCGCTTTGTCGTAATAGCTGATTTTCACATCCTGCTTCAAATTCTTCACAATCTTTTCGGTTTGCTCAGAAAGGCTGAAGGTCTTGTTGGCTGTCGAGTCAAACGACTTGTTATAGCGGTTTGCCAGAAAATTAATGGCTCCCAAAACACCCAGGATCACCACAATATAAGTAGTAGCGTAAGCCGTGAATTTCGATTGTCGGGATTTGATCCATTCGTTGTTCATAGTTAGGACCTCCACCGCAACGATTCCATGGAACGGGCTGTTAGAAACAGTCCGAAGAAGATCATGGAAAGGTAAAAAATCACGTCCTTGGTGTCAATAATGCCCTTGGAGAACGGTTCGTAATGAGCCACTACCGACATGTACGAAATCACCTTGGCCCAGGCGGAAGATTCAAACGAACTCACCCAATCCAGCACCCACAGCATCAGGCACACGGCGAAGGTTCCTACTCCAGCCACAATCTGATTCTTAGTTGTATTGGAAATGAATGCACCCAAAGCGAGCAGCGCCCCACCTTGCAGAATCAGTCCGAAAATGCCCACAAACATTGGCTTCCAATCGGGCTTGCCAAATGCAAACAGCACCATCAGGTTCAATACTGGAACCGCCAGAATGGCGCAATACATCATTAACGCAGAAAGCCATTTGCCCAGAATAATTTCCAGATCTGTGATTGGCGAAGTGACCAATAGTTCAATTGTGCCGGAACGCTTTTCTTCGGCGAACAGGCGCATGGTGATCATGGGAATAATGAACAAGCCAATCACGCTGATGTTCATCAGCACCGGTCGTACCACATATTCATTGACGTTCATGGGTCCGCCACCGCCCATCATGGAAGCTTTCATACTGTTCTGCACAAAGTATGCGGTCGCAATGTAGAAGAACCAGCCTGTTACTAATCCGAAAAACGCCATCAATCCATAAGCGATGGGGGAACGGAAGTAACTATTCATTTCTTTTGAACAGATGGTTAGAATGTTCCTCATTTGGCACCTCCCGATGCTGCCTGATCGGTGTTGGTCAACTGCAGGAAGATATCTTCCAGGCTCAAATTCACGCCGCGCAATTCATTCAGGTTCCAGCCCGATTCCACTACCGCGCGGGCCAGTTCCGCTCGCACTGGGCGGCCTTGTAAGCTCTCCACTTCAAAGTGTGATCTTCCCGCTTTGGTATCGCGATAGACAACGCGGCTCACTCCAGCAACTTGTTCCAACTTGGCTTGCACCACTGCAGTATCCAGTTCACCAGAGCGCGGTTCCACTTCAACGGCCACTGTTTCAGAACCTCGCAATCGGCTGGTGAGATTTTCCACCGAATCGCGTGCCACTACGTGGCCTTGGGAAATGATGATTACTGATTCACAAGTCTGTTCCACTTCCGGCAGGATGTGCGTGGAAAGGATAATGGTGTGGTCGCCCGCCAGGCTCTTAATGAGGTCACGCGTTTCAAGAATTTGTTTCGGATCCAAACCTGAAGTGGGTTCGTCCAAAATCAAAACTTCAGGATTGTGGATAATCGCCTGGGCCAGACCGACACGTTGTTTATAGCCTTTCGATAACTTGGCAATCAGCTTCTTGCTGACCTCGGCCACGTTACAGCGATCGGAAACGTCGGCCACTCGTTTGGCTAAATCATTGCCTGAAAGACCCTTCAGCTTGCCGACAAGCTGAAGATATTCACCCACTTCCATTTCCGGGTAGAGAGGCGGAGTTTCCGGCAGATAGCCGATCCGTTTCTTCACCTCCATGGGGGAATCCATGACGTTGAATCCAGCCACTTCAGCCATCCCCGAAGAGGGAGGCATAAAGCAGGTGAGAATTCGCATGGTCGTTGTCTTTCCGGCTCCGTTTGGCCCCAGAAAGCCGACAATTTTACCCTTCTCAATTTCAAAGGATATATTGTCGACCGCGACGTGGCGCGCGTATCTCTTGGAGAGACCTTCGACTTTGATCATAATTTCACTCGAATGAGTTTAGACGTAGTATTACGCTCCAGCATTCGCCTTCACAACTTTAGAAGATGCTTGTATGCGCAACATTTATGATAGTGATGCAGCGGGCCAAGTGTCAATTGCTTATTCTGTTACGCGCGTATCAGACGTGGGTTGCATTGATCTTCAAATCGTAGGCGGACTGCAACTGCATCCAGAATTCCGGCGTGCTTCCGAAAAGCTCAGAGACCTTTAAACAAGTAGCAGGGGAAAGAGGTTTCCGTTCTGCCAGGATGTCATGAAGCATTTGGCGGGACACGCCCAGCGTCTTGGCTGTATCTGTTCCGGACAAGTCGGTCGTTGGCAAAATGTCTTCCCGTAGTATCTCTCCCGGATGAATCGGCGGCAATTTGTTTTCTGAAAGTTTGGTGCTGACTGCCATCTACTTCAGTGTAATTCTTCATCACGCTTTTTGATTGGTTTTATCTGCGTTAATCTGCGCCATCTGTGGACAACTACTTCCCCGCTAGCAACTTTAACGACACTTCATAAGGTGCCCTGGCCACGCCGTTTTCAGTGATGATGCCAGTGACGTAACGGTTCGGCGTCACATCGAAGGCAGGGTTCTCAACGCCAACTCCTCGCGGTGCAATCTCTACTCCAAACACGTGCGTCACTTCTGCTGCATTGCGCTCTTCAATTGGAATCAGGTCGCCAGTTGGCAAAGTCAAATCCAAAGTGGAAATGGGTGCGGCCACATAAAATGGCACGCCGTTTTCCTTGGCTAATACAGCCACCGTATAGGTTCCAATTTTATTGGCGACATCGCCATTCGCCGCGATGCGGTCTGCGCCCACAACCACGCAACCAATGCGCCCGGCTTTCATAAAATGGCCAGCCATATTGTCCGTGATGAGGGTCGTCGCAATGCCGTCTTCCATTAATTCCCAGGCCGTCAATCGTGCCCCTTGCAGGAATGGGCGCGTCTCATCGGCAAACACGTCGATCTTTTTACCGGCTTCCACTGCTGCACGAATCACGCCCAGCGCGGTGCCATAGCCAGCGGTGGCCAGTGCTCCGGCATTGCAGTGGGTCAGAACCGTTTTTCCATCAGGAACCAACGCTGCACCGTGCGCCCCAATTTTCTTACAGATGGCAATGTCTTCGCGATACACAACCTGCGCTTCTTCAATCAAAGCCGCTCGAATTTCCGCAATCGGTTTACCGCGCAAGGTCGTGTAGAGACGCTTCATCCTGTCGATAGCCCAGAACAGATTCACGGCTGTGG
>JAYWBH010000647.1:0-3598 GCA_043781815.1 Bryobacterales bacterium
AATTAATGGCCGCTGATGGACGCCGATGCACGCTGATAACAAGAATCCAGGCCTGAGGAGCCACAGGTTATCCCAACGAAGGTTGGAGAATCTACAGGATGAGGGAAAACTAAGTGGCATTGGCGGAATCGCCTGCCCCCTACTAAATTCACTAAATTTCCACTAGACATGGAGTTGAGTTTGTGGGGCAGGCATTCAGCCAATGCCGCATAGTTTTCCCTCAATCGGACAATTTCAAGTGTTGGAGAGAAGCGTATCAGGCCTTTGAAAAACCACTCCCTCGCGGTCACGGCTCCGTAGAATCAGTCCGTTACCGAGCCGTGACCGCAAGGGAGCGGTCTCTTAACCACAGGTTATCCCAACAACGGTTGGAGCTTGTATATGGATGCCTAGCGGGCTTTTTCACACCTTCGAGTGCTTGGAAAACTTCTGAAATTGGAAAAACTTTGCGAGAGAAATCTGAATGCTTCGCCAGCAGCTATGTAATCAACTTCGCGATTCAGGTTAAAGTGGGGCGGTCGGCTACAAACCGGCTCGCAGGTATGCAATCACATCTGCCAAGCCCTGCTTTCCCAGAGCCTTCTCTAACTCGTCTGGCATCAAGGAAATGCTGGATGCCCTTACTTCGGCAATGTTCTTTCGTAAAATGGAAACGTCTCCTTCCCCAGATCCTCCGCGCAGTGTAATCGCTCCAGGAGTCTCGTTGGCAATGATGCCGTCAAAAACGCGCGTATCTTTCGTGGTCACCATGTAGTTGGTAAACCGTGGATCAATGGCGTAGCTAGGATTCAAAATGGACTCCAGCAACTCTCTCTTCGACTTGTTGTTCACGCCGGAAAGATCGGGCCCTACGCGTCCGCCCTGCTTACGAGGCGAATGGCATTTAGCGCAGTTCTCTTCAAACCTGGTTTTACCTTTCAGCGGGTCTCCGTTCAAGTTGACGGCGTCGGCATATTCGGCAACCACTTTGGCACGATCCCCTGCTGCCGCTTGAAACAGTTTTTTGGCGCGCGCAGCGATGGCAGGGTCCTTTGCTTCAAGCAAGCGCGAGCGGGCACCCACCTCAATGGCGGAGGCTTCCACATCCCCTTTGTCGATGGCGTCAAGCAGCACTGGTGCCCAATCGCGGCGGCTCAACAAACCGGTCACCGCTTTGGTGCGCGCTTCTGGACCACTCACTTTCCAGTGCCTCACAATTTGATTGGCGGCTGCCGTTTCGCTGAATAGTGACAGCGTTTCCATTGCGGCAGTTTGCACAGTAGGGTCCGCTGGTTGGGTAAAGACTTTGTCCACAATACCGGTTGCCTGGTTGAAGTTGCCACTCGCTAAGGCGCGCACGGCGGCGGCTCTTTTGGCTGGAGGCAGCTCTGTATTCACCGCGTCTCCGGTGGCCTTTTTCAAGATGCCTGGCAGGTTAAAGAAGCGGGCAGCGCGCCATGCCGCAGCTTCCAAATTTGGTTCGGGCTGATTCAAAACACGCGTAAACACAGCCTCAGCACCGCCCACATCCAGACGATGACCTGCGGCCAGTTCCAGCCCTCGCGCGAGGCCAGTGAAAGCAGCTTCAGGATTTTTCAGGCGACCAGTAATGGATAGTAATTTCGAAATCTCCGCAGGATTTTGGCGGGCACCGATGAGCGATCCCAGTTGCTGAACAAAGGCAGGTACTTGCCATGACGTGCCACTGCGCATCAGCGTCTCTAAAAAATCTGCCGGGCTGTTTGCGGCGGAAGTCAAAATTGCGATGCGGAACCAATTGTCATCGGCATGTGCATTGGCTAACTTCGCCAACGTTTGACGGGCTGCTGGTGTAGAGATTTCACCGAGCGTGTAAGCCAACTGGTGAAGCACACGAAGTTCCTTATCGCCTGCCATCTGCATCACTGCGGATTGAAGCGATAGGTTGATTGAAAGAAACGGCTCGCTTAAACGCAGCGCATGTTCTCGTAAATAAAGATTCTGATCCTTCAACGCCGCTTCAATTTGCACAGGCTGCAATGCTTTCAGACCTTCCAGCACATAAAGCGCATGCAGACGGGCTTGGGGTAATGTGCTTTTGGCCGCCATTTGGACCAGTGCTGGCACCACTGATTTATCCTGCTTTTCAACCAGCAATCGTTGCGCTGTATTTCGATGCCAACCATTGGTTTCCTCAAGAAGTTTCACCAACTCGGCACTGGACAGTGCGCCAAATTTCACATCCAGCGAACGCTTTTTGCGCGGATGATTCGGAACCAACCGATAGATGCGGCCTTTGTCCATGCCACTCCAAAAATCCATGCCTTTTCTGAGCTCTTCGGGGATGGATTCGGGAGTCTCAATGAACTCGCGATACATGTCGGTGATGTAGAGCAAGCCATCTGGCGAATTCGCAAAATGGCAGGGTCGAAACCAGACGTCCGTGGATGCCAGAAATTCGGTTTTATCTTTCGAACGTTTCGCTTTGAAGGTAAGCCCATCGGGTTCTAAAATGTCACGGTGAACCAGGTTGGCGCTGACGTCGCCAGTGAACAGGTTGTTGGAATATTCGTCGGGAAAAACGTCGCCGGTGTAGACGGTACCACCACTGGCGGCGGTGAAGAATCCTTCCAAATGTTCCACGCGACCGGGGTTGGTGTCGTTATACCTTTTCTGCCGCAGATCCGTGCGGGAAACGCGCCATTGCTGCGGTTTGGTGAGAGGGAACATGGGTGAAGTGCCTTTGCCATGATCAGAAATATCAGCCGAAACAGCGCCAGTTTCAAGCGTCAACGCGCGGTTCAAATATTGTGCAGGAACGATTGCCTGGCGCACATGAATCGTGTTCTGGGTGATAAAGCGATTGCCCCAATCGTCCATGGTTAAGCCGAATTGGGCGGGGCCGGAAACGCGTTCCATCTGGCCGGTGTCCAGGCGGAAACGAAAATCGGCACCACGCAGCAACAAGGGCTCAGCGGATTTTCCAGGAACAGTAACCTTGGCATCGGCACCATTGTTGGCTGCGTAAATCCAGTTGTCGATGCCATAACGAAGATTGGTGATGCGTCCTTCAGGATTCACTTTGGGCCAGCCAGTGAAGAGCACTTCGCGGGTATCGGCTTTGCCATCGCCATCGGTGTCTTTGAGGAACAAAATATCCGGCGCGCAGCCCACGATCAAGCCACCTTTGTAGGGCAACATACTGCTCACTTGCAGAAGCTTGTCGGCAAAGATATAGCTCTTGTCGATCTTGCCATCGTGGTCAGTATCTTCCAGCACGCGAATGCGCGACAAGGGATCTTTGCCAGGCAGCGGATCGTCAGGATAGTCCATCATTTCGGCCACGTAGATGCGACCATTTTCATCCCACACCATTTCCACCGGGTCCACTACTTGGGGTTCACTGGCGAACAATTCCACTTTGAAATCTTCGGTCAATTGAATGGCGGCGCGGGACTGCTCTGGTGTCATCGCCGCCTGATCGGGATGATTTTCCTTTTTGGCGCAGGATGGGGTTAGGAGGATTGCCAAAAGAAGAGTACGAATACGGTTTTGCGATAGCATGGAAAGGTGCACGATTTATCATACTTTCGCGGTAACCTGGATGTCATTAAAGACCGATTGGCCACTCGGGGATTTG
>JAYWBH010000648.1:0-10820 GCA_043781815.1 Bryobacterales bacterium
GTCACGTATACGGCCATTGTGAATCCGGCAGCGGCCACTGGGCTGGTTCAAGTTTTTGATGGGGAAACTCTCCTTGGCTCTGCCAATTTGGTGGCTGGATCGGTATCCATTTCGCTGGCTGGTCTAACCTTGGGGACGCATTCCGTTAAAGCTGTATACGGTGGCGATTTCAATCATTCCGCTGCCTCCAGCAATGTGCTTTCCCAATCGGTCCTGAAGAAGAATATTGCGCTTACTCTGAATTCCAACTTGAACCCATCGGTCACCGGCCAATCGGTACAGTTGTCTGTCACCGTCAGCCCGGCAACGACAAGCGGTACGGTTCAGCTATTCGATAAAGGGGTGTCCCTGGGCACAATCACCTTTCGAAACGGAACCGCCAGCTTCATCACCAGTTTCTTGAGCGCGGGAATGCATTCTTTGCAAGCGGTTTATGGTGGCGATTCACAATTCAACGCTGGTTCATCAAACGTTATTACCCAACAAACCAAGCGAGCAACTTCAGTAACGTTGAGTGCCATCGTCAACCCTGCACTGGTTCTAACCGCCGAAGTGGATCCCCACTCAGCAAGTGGCTCCGTCCAATTCTTCGACGGCCAATTGCTGATTGGATCAGGAACATTGGTTGACGGAAGGGCAAGTTTAGCCATCAGCGGCTTAGTTTCTGGCACGCATTCCGTTAAAGCTTACTATCTGGGCGATCCCACACATGCCACCAATATTTCCGCCGCATCGTTAGTGCTCATTCCATAAAATCGCACCTCCAGCTTGCGCGGGTTACCCCGAGTGCCATTTTTTATCACTCGTAACCCCTTCCTAGAAGCTATTCCAACCACCCCATTCCGGTTGGAATTAAATTGTGATACGATTCTTTCCCTGGTAGTTCAAAAAGAGTAGCGCAAGGGCTCAGCGGCCCCCAACGAGTCCGTAACTCGTGAAATCTTTTCAGCCGCTACAGCTTCATATTGCGCAAGTTACTATGCAGTAAAAACGGTCGACTTTGAGGCCGGCCGTGAAGCGTTTGCGCAACAAAGGAGTGCATCCGTATGAAGGTTTACGAAGGCAAGGACATTCGCAATGTGGGCTTAGTGGGCCACCTGCATTGCGGCAAGACATCGCTCACCGCAGGCATGTTATTTACCGCGGGCGCAACCAACAGACTCACACGAGCCGATGAAGGCAATACCCTCACCGACTATGACGAGGAAGAAATTGCGCGGAAGATCACAATCTCCACCGGACTAGCCGTTGTGGAGTGGCAGAAACAGAAAATCAACCTCCTCGATACTCCCGGTTTCAACATCTTCATCAATGACACCAAGGCTTCCCTAGTCGCCGCCGACGCGGCATTCGTGGTGGTTGATGGTGTTGCAGGAGTCGAGGTGCAGACCGAAAAAGTGTGGAATTTTTGCGACGAATTCGGCCTTTCCCGAGCCATCATCATTAACAAACTGGATCGCGACCGTTCCAGTTTCTACCGAACCATGGAAAGTATCCACGCAACTTTCGGCAAGTCCGCAGTTCCGCTGCAGTTGCCCATTGGCTGGGAACGGGATTTCAAAGGAATTGTCGACCTGGTCAGCATGAAGGCCTACACTTACACACCCGATGGCAACGGCCGTGGCCAGGAGTGTCCAATTCCAGACAACTTGGTGGAAGAAGCCAATGCCGCGCACGAACTTTTAGTGGAAGCCGCTGCCGAAGGCGACGATCAATTGATGGAAGAATTTTTCGCCGAAGGAACACTCCCCGTTAACCACATCATCGACGGAATTAAAGAAGGCATTCGCGATAAACGCCTGGTGCCAGTGCTGTGCGCATCGGCGCTGCATAATATTGGTACCGACCAGATTCTGAATTTTGCCGCTGACGTCTTTCCATCTCCACTGGAGCGGGGCAATATCAAAGGCCGCAAAATTTCCGACTCTGAACATCCCGCCGCCTTTATCTACAAGACAATGGCAGACCCCTTTGCCGGACGTGTCAGCTACTTCAAAGTAATGTCCGGCATCCTTCGTAACGACGCCCATTTAGTAAACGCCTTTACCGAAACAGACGAGCGTTTAGCCCACATTGGAGTCATGTCCGGCAAGACAATTCTTCCGGTGACGGAACTTCATGCTGGCGATCTTGGCGCGGTGGCAAAGTTGAAAGACACGCTCACCGGCCATACGATTTACGAAAAAGGTCATGCCATTGCCTATGAGCCAATCGTACTGCCAGAGCCTTCCATTGCCTTCGCTATTCAAGCCAAAACACGTCAGGATGAAGATCGCGTGGGGACGGCGATCCATAAAATCATGGAAGAGGATCTGTCACTGCGCTTCGGTCGTGATCCGCAAACCAAAGAGTTCCTGCTCAGCGGTTGTGGTCAGCAGCACATTGAAATTATTGTCAGTCGCCTGAAGAAGCGCTATCAGGTAGACGTGGCCTTGCATTCCCCCAAAATTCCCTACCGGGAGACAATCCGCGGGTCGGCGGACGTGCAAGGTCGTCACAAAAAGCAGACTGGCGGGCATGGTCAGTTCGGCGATTGCTGGATCAAGATGGTTCCACTGGAACGTGGCAAAGGCTTTGAATTCGCCAATGAAACGTTCGGAGGCTCGGTGCCACGAAATTTCATTCCAGCCATTGAGAAAGGAATTGTGGAAGCCTCGCAGAATGGACATCTGGCGGGCTATCCGATGGTCGATTTTCGAGTGGTTGTCTACGACGGCAGTTATCACGATGTAGACAGTTCAGAAATGAGCTTCAAAATGGCCGCCCGCAAGGCCTACAAGGCAGCTCTAGCGGTGGCTAAGCCAGTGCTGCTGGAGCCTGTCATGAAAGTGGAAGTACAGGCCCCCGTCGAATACGCTGGTGACCTGATGGGTGACATGAACGGTCGCCGAGGACGCTTGTCGGGTATGGATACCAAAGGTGCTACCCAAATAGTGAAAGCCATGGTTCCTATGGCGGAAATGCTGACCTATCAGAATGACCTAACCTCCATGACCCAAGGTCGAGCCACGTTTTCCATGGAGTTTGATCATTACGACTACGTGCCATCGCTCCAAGCAGATAAAATCATCGCCGCCGCCCAAGCCGCCCGGGCCGGTGAAGTGGAGGAAGACGAATAAGACGCGGCACGACATAAGCGTGGAGACGCACGAGGAGGCGACACCTCAAACACCGCTCCCTCGCGGTCACGGCTCGGTTTCGATGCTACTGCGCTCGGATTTCCGCGATGCGCCTGCATTTGTACGGATTGATCACGTTTATGTTACCGAGCCTATTGTGATGGGGCTTCGCCCCACGAAAGCTGATGAAAGCCTGTCCAGAGTGGCGGTCTAGTTTTCCAGGCACTCGAAGGTATGGAAAAAGCCCGCTAGGCGAACTTGGCAGGCTGAATGCCTGCCCCACAAACTCAACTCCAGGTCTCGTGAAAGTTAGTGAATTGAGTGTGGTGTGGGGCAGTTGATTCATCCAATGTCATTTAGTTTTTTGGAAATCGGAATGAAACTTCTCTAACAACCGGAGTTGCGTTTGTGGGGCAGGCGATTCCGCCTGCCAAGTCCGCCTAGCGGACTTTCTTCATCACCTTCGAGTGCCTGGAAAACTTACTGAAAGTAGGGAAACTATATGACATTGGGCGATTCCGCCTGCCAACTCGCTTGCGAGCGAAGTCTTCATTCCGATTTCCAAAAAACTAACCTGCTAACTTGGTAGTGATGCAAGGCCGCATTCTACAAATTAATGTTTCCAACGGGGGTGTGCCCAAATACCCTGTTCCATTGGCCATCACCACTCGCTTAGGACTGGAAGGGGACCATCACGCTCATCCTAAAATTCATGGAGGCCCCAATCAGGCGCTGCTCCTCATCACTTCTGAAGCGATTGAAGAATTGCGATCCCAAGGCTTCCCCATCCAAGCCGGTTCGTTAGGTGAAAACATCACTACCCTGGGTATTGACCGCAAGCGTCTACGCATCGGCCAGCAATTTCGGTTAGGAGAAGTGATCATTCAGTTGACCAAGGTCCGCGCCCCGTGCCTGCAACTGGACGTCTATGGCCCCGCAATTAAAGACGCCATGTACAACCGCGCAGCCACCAAAATCAACGACACCAGTTCCCCCACCTGGGCCATTAGCGGCTTCTACGCAGAAGTCGTTTCATCGGGAACCGTGCGTGTTGGCGACCCCGTACTATTACTCAGTGAATCTGCCTAATCATCGCCATGTCAGCGAATCATGCCCACCTTAACTGAAGGAATTCCATTCCGCCACCTGGACCGCGCGCTACAAAACTTGCGTGCCGTTTCCAACGATCTGAGCGAAGCTTCCATAACCACGGTGCGCCTGCTGCTGGCCGATTCTCCCGATCCCGACGCGGTCATCCACTATCTGGAAAAACTTCGAACCAGTTCCCCTGCAGATTTTCAAAATCTATTGAATAACGATGCCGCATCCCCTTGCCTGGCGGTCGTTTTCGCCCACAGCCAATTCTTGAGCGAAGAAATTCTTCGCCGCCCTTCATTGATTGACGCCTTACTTGTTTCCGGCGACCTGTACCGCAGCCTTAGCCTCTACGAAATGATTGCTCAATTGGAACAGGAATGTCCTGAAGGCCTGCCCAGTCCATTGCTGCTAGCCACTTTTCGACGACGCCAGATTTTACGGATTCTGCTGCGCGATGTCCGCGGGTTGGCATCCCTTTCAGAAACCACTACAGAACTTTCAGACCTTGCCAGCGCGATTCTGCAGGTTGCCTATCGCCACGTGCTCAACCAGTTCCGACTGCGCTATGGAACGCCCCATTTCATTGCCGATGGCATAGCCCAGCCCTGTGAATTCTCCATCATTGCCCTGGGAAAGTTGGGCGGCCAGGAATTGAATTACTCCTCCGACATAGATTTAATGTTCCTCTATTCCGCCAACGGAGAAACCGACGGGGAACGTTCCATTGACAATAAAGAATTTTATAAGCGATTAGCCAATGCCCTTACCGAACTGCTTTCCACTTACACCAGTGAAGGAATCTGTTACCGCGTTGACCTGCGTCTTCGGCCCGATGGAAAGCTGGGTGAACTCTGCCTGCCCCTTGCTGGTGCGAAAGCGTATTATGAAACTCGCGGTCGCGATTGGGAATTGCAAATGCTCATTAAGGCTCGCGTCGTTGCTGGTGAAAAGGGTCCAGGTACAGGGTTGCTCGAATACGTTGAGCCACTGATCTACTCCACAACGTTGGATTTCGGGGCGGTTGAAGCTGTTTCCGTCACCCGCCTGCGCATTGGCGAACAGTTGGCGCAAAAACGGGGCGCATCCAATGAACTGGATATTAAGCTGGCCCGCGGCGGCATTCGCGATATTGAATTTTTAGTGCAATGCCTGCAAAGGCTACATGGTGGTCGTGACCCCTGGGTTCGTCATGGTGGAACTATGCTGGCACTTTCCCGTCTGCGCGATAAGGCCCTGTTGAGCCCCGTCGAATACGCAAAACTCTCGGCATCCTATCAGTATTTGCGCCACATGGAACATCGTCTGCAATATTGGGACGATCGCCAAACCCACACAATTCCCAAGGATCCTGAAGACCTGGATCTGCTGGCCCGGCGTATGCCTGCCTGGCAAACCGGTGCCCGCGCATCTGGCATGCGCTTGGTCAAGCAACTGAATTTTCATCTGGAAGAAGTGAAGGAAATTTACGAGCGCGTCATTCATGCTCAGCAACCCGTCTACTACAAGATGGCCGAAGACAATTCGTCCGGTGGGAACGAACAGCCGTCCAGTAATCTGGTGCGTTTTCTCGATGAAAAAGCGCCGCGCTTTGCTGCCCTGCTCGAAAGAAAACGGATGAAGCGTGGGGTGGCAAATTTAGATCTGTTTCTGGAAAAGATCCTGGATCAACCAACCGCCATGAATGCGCTGGATTCCGATCCTCTTTTTGCCAGCTATTTACTGGACCTGTTTGAATCGGGCCCCTATCTGGCAGAACAATTGATTCGCGCGCCAGATCTTTTAGACGAATTTTTCCGCTTCGGTGCAGGCTTAAACTTCCGCGATTATTTTGAAGATCCGGTGGAGTTGCGTCGCTTCTACCGTCGAGAAATGTTCCGCATTCAAGCGGAAAGTATCTGCTTGCGTCAGCCTATTTTCCACACACTGGATCAAACCAGCCAGTTAGCTGAGTTCGCTATTGAATCCGCCTACCGAGCCTCCATCCAACAAATCCAGGAAGCCCGCCCGCCCGCATCGGCGCAATATGTGCCTCGCGATCAGATGATGGTCATCGCCCTGGGCCGCCTGGGTATGCGTGAATTTGATTTAGGTTCCGATGCCGATTTGGTGTTTGTTTTGCCCGATCACGACGCCCAGGAAATCAACTTCTGGCGGCGCGTTGCAGAACGGCTGATCGACATTGTTTCAGCATATACAGGCGAAGGAATGGTGTTTGCCGTCGATACCCGCCTGCGCCCGTCGGGCCGTGAAGGCGACCTGGTGCAACTGGAATCAGCCTATATCGACTACTTCGATAAAAGCGCCCAGGCCTGGGAAGGCATCACGTACATGAAGGCCCGTGGAGTGGCTGGCAACATTGAAAAAGCGACTGATTTTCTGAATCGCTTGCAGGAAGTGGATTGGCGTCGCTATGGGCAAAGCGGCCGTTCGCAGCAGGAGTTGCGCAAAATGCGCATGCGCCTGGAAAAAGAGCAGGGCGAAACGAACCCGCTAAAAGCCGGCGTGGGTGGTTACTACGACATTGATTTTTCACTGATGTATTTGCGGCTGAAAGGAGCTGGCATGTTCTTCAAACTTTTGAACACTCCAGCCCGTATTGACATCATCGAAAAAATGGGACACCTGGAACGGCCCGATGCAAACTTCTTGCGCGATGCGGCCACTTTTTACCGATCTATTGACCATGCGATGCGGCTGTTCACCGGCCACCCGGAAGGGAGCCTGCCCAAAGCTCCAGGACAATTAAGCATTCTTGCCGAACTGGTAGAACGTTGGGTTCCAGAACATTTGTGCGATCAACCATTGATGATTGAACATGCCCAAATTCAGGATCGTACTCGCGAATTTTTCAACCGCCTTTTCCCCGGTTAAAATAGTGGTGTACCTCATGAATAGACGGGCTTTTCTATACTCGGCTCTTGCTGCTTCGGCATCAGCCACAACTAGTGTCGACCAAGCGTTTGTCCGCCTCTACGAATTCGATTTTAAAGGTGTGCGCGATCTTACCGCAGCTCATTTAAATGATCCTTTGGCCCGCGGAGTCAGGGCGACCGCCATCTTATTCAGCGAATTTGTGCAACTGAACATTTGGGAAGGGGAAGATTTTTTCGAGACCAGTAAACGGAGCAGGGCCAAGCCCAACCTGGCCGTTAGGAACTCCTTTTTTGAGGAACTTAAGACAGTGCGTCGTTTGGCGGATGAAGCTCTTCGCGTGAACTCGAAAGATACAAATGCGCTGTTCACCCAAACCATGACGTATGGCTTGGAGACTGATTATTTAGCCTTTGTGGAACGCCGCTCCATTGCCAGCTTTGAACCCTGCAAGACCAGCCAACGTTGGGCCGACAAGTTATTGGTGGTGGACCCATCTTTTCACGACGCTTACCTCACAACCGGCGTCAACGAATTCATGCTGGGAGCCCTGCCCGGAGTTTTGCGCTGGGCCATTAAAGTGGAGACTGCCAAGGGGGACAAACGCAAAGGATTGGAACATTTGGAAATGGTGGCCAAGGGTGGGCGCTATTTTCCTGGGTTCGCAAAACTCTTGCTGGCTGTTTTTTACGAACGGGAAAAGCAACCCATTCGTGCTGAAGCCATGCTGCTGGATTTGTCGCGCCTCTACCCAGGCAACCAATTGTTTCAACGGCAGCTTCGCAGGGTTCGGCCCAAAGTGGAAAAAACCATTTCGCGATGATTGCCATTCACCGAGGAAACCTTTGGTCGGTTACGACCGTCTTGTGTCATAGTGATAACCATGCCCCTTATCCGGATGCTTGCGGTGTGTCTGCTGTTTTGCTGCATGCAAAATTCGGCCCTGGCACAGGTGATTGAGTTTGAATCTGGCGGCTTGATTTACCAAACACTCACCCGCAATGGCTTGACGGTGATGTTCGCCCAACTTCCTACCCATATCCGTGAATATAGTGTGGTGCAAGTTGCCGTCTCCAATGGATCGCCCAAACCCTACATCTTGAAACTGGACGATTTCACTTGGGTACGTGCCGATGGTTCCGTTATGCGTCCTGCTATTCCGCGCTACGTTGTTCAGGAATTCCTGGAAAAAGCAGGTCGAACAGAAGTAGTTCGCCTGGTTACGGCCTATGAACAGGCTCTATACGGAATCAAGAACCTACGCTCCACCAGTGGCTATGAGCAACGTCGTTTATCGGCATTGGCGGAAGTGAGTTCGGCAAAATTGAAAGCCGCAGCGGCAGCCAGTGCCATTGCTTTTGTCCCGTCTAAACTGGCTCCCGGTGAAAGCACCGATGGCGCGTTGTTCCTGGTAACTAACAATAAGCCGTTGGGTTCTGGAAAGCTCAGCGTGCTCACCAATGGTCTGTTGTTCCAATTCAATCTCACCGACGAACAGCCCAAAGTATCCGGCAAACCAGACGCACATTAAAGAAAGGGAATCTTATTTGTCACATTGCAAATATTCCCGCCAGCCAATCCAGTAGCGGTAAGAAACACCTTCCACCCCAGCTTCAAGTCATTGAAAACTTTTGCGACTAACATTTGGTGCAACGGTTGCATTAGAAAGTGCATCCAACGTCGAGTAATTACCTCAGCAATGAACGGCATGGACTCCCCAACAATATTTGTATCAATTAGGAGAACGAATGAGTTTCAAGTTTAAAATTCGGCAAGGTTTGCCGATAGTTGCGGTTTTGCTCGCCTCAACATGCATCTGGGCTGATCAGATCGTGATGAAAAATGGAGACAAAGTAACCGGAAGCGTTGTGAAGAAGGACGCCAAAACAGTAACCATCAAAACCGATAACTTTGGTGTGGTCACACTCGATTGGGAAAAGGTGGCGTCGGTGAATGTGGATACGCCCATCAACGTTGTTTTAGGCGACGGGAAGACCGTGCAAGGCACCTTGGCAACTGCTGGTGAAAAAGTGGAAGTCACCGCAGCAGGCGCAAAACAAACCGTCGCACCGGCAGACATTGTAACCCTGCGCAACAGCGTCGAGCAGGCAGCTTATGAACGTTTGCTGAAACCACGCTTTAAGGATTTGTGGATTTTTGCTGGCAATATTGGCCTGGCTGGAACTTCTGGCAACGCTAAAACCACTTCGTTCATTACACCCATCAGCGGGACTCGGGTAACCAACTCTGATAAAACAACCATCTATTTCAACTTCATCAAAGCATCGGCTGATGTGAATGGTGTGAATTCCCCAACCGCACAAGCTGTGCGTGGAGGATGGGCTTACAATCGCAACCTGAAACCTCGCCTGTTCGTGAATACTTTTAACGATTACGAATATGACAAATTCCAGAGTCTTGACCTGCGCGCCGTCTTTGGTGGCGGCTTGGGATACATTGCCTGGAAAGCCGAGCGTGGTCGTCTGGACCTTTTAGGTGGTGCCGATTACAACCATGAAAAGTTCGATCCAGGTAAGCCTGCATTGCCCTTCTCCAGAAACTCTGCAGAAGCCTTTTGGGGTGATGATTTCAACTATAAACTGAACAGCCGGGCCAGCTTGTTTCAGAACTATCGGATGTTCAACAACCTGAGCGACACCGGCACCTACCGCCAAAACTTCGACGCAGGCATCAGCGCCAAGTTGACCAAATACCTGACATGGAACGCAGCATTTGGGGATCGTTACTTAAGCAAACCCTCTCCAGGTCGGCTCAAGAACGACATTCTGTACACTACAGGGTTGGGTTTTACGTTCGCTAAGTAGTTTTCTTAGGGGGGGCTTTTAATTAAAAAGAGTCGCCAAGTTGGGTGTGTAAAAACATCACACAGGCAAGTCGATCTTAACTTACTTAGCGGGGGCGGCGCCACACGTCTGGACCGGCTTCGACCGACGGGGGGTGATCGCGAAGTGTCGGGTCATAATCAGGGTTAATCTCATACTTCATTTCATAGAGAGGAGCCGGAAGCATGCCGTCCTCGCTCCGTAGTTTTGTTGGGAGCTTCACGCCTTGAAATTCCTTATAATCTTTCAGTGTGAATATCGTGACTCCTTTGCTGACACCATCGCTCGAATCCACTCGATGGGGCAACAGGGATTCTTGGTGTAGAAAGTATTTAAAGTGAATAGTTGAACCTGGCATACTTGCTTCGATTGTAGTTGTCCACCCATTGATAGAACATCCTCCAAGTGTAGGTTTCAACCAAAATGTTTCAAGCAACAAGATTGGAATGGTCCTTTGAATTCTTTGCGGATTTGCAAGAGTACTCTGTTTAACGGTGGGGTGAACCACCGGCGATTCAATCGACAAGGCTTGGCCGATTGCTAAATCGTAGTGGGTAACCGTGATTGTAAACATTGATGTGCCTGGGTCATACCGAGACCAAACAAAGTTCGGGAGGTACAAACTTCTTTCTTCCGCCTTGTGACGAATCACAAATTCGCGCCATGTCGAAACGCCAAAGCTAAACAGTGATCTTATTGAATCTAGTTTTGCTCGCCCCCCCTTGGCTTCAATCATCTTTTCCCAAATAACCTTCGAATCGCACGGTACATCCTGAGAATGAGCCTGATCGATTGAGCAGCAGGATATAACAATAGCCAATGAAAGACGGGTCATGGTGTACCAATGCAATAAAACATGGGGACAGCCCGCGTGTTTCCTCATAATTCT
>JAYWBH010000649.1:0-3597 GCA_043781815.1 Bryobacterales bacterium
CTTTTGTTCGGCCTGGGACTGTTTCTGATTGGCAACAGCAATCAGTTGTTCACCAAGTCTTTCAAAGTGTATGCAGAATTCTCCAAGATCACTGGCATTCAGAATGGTGGCAAAGTCCGCGTAGCAGGCATGGACGCTGGCACTGTTACACGCATCGAAGTGCCCACAGGGCCAGAAGGTAAGTTCCGCATTCATTTTCGTATTGTTGAAAAACTGCATCCCATCGTCAGACAGGATTCAGTTGCAACCATTCAAACTGACGGCCTTCTTGGAAATAAATATATTCAAATCGACGCCGGTTCCTCAAATGTGGAACTGGCCCTGAAGGATTCTCAAATCCAATCCAAAGAACCCTTTGATTGGGGTGATTTGATGGATGAAATGAACGGCGTCGTCAAGCAGGTGAACGGTATTATGGCGGGCGTAAAAGATCAACTGGTCTCTACCTTGACAGAAATACAAGGCACTGCCAAATCAGCAAATCATTTGATCAAAGACGCCACTCCCAACGTGAAGAGCATTCTTGCATCCGCCGACAAGATTAGCGCCAACCTTCAGGAAATCATTGACGGAGTGCAGGAAGGCCAAGGCACCGTAGGAGCTTTATTTAAGGACAAAGAGTTATACGCAAGCATCAAGCGTAGCGCCGACAAGACGGAGAGGGTTGTAGATAATATTCGCGACACATCCGCCAGCGCAATGAAAATTGTCAATAAAGTGGAAGAGAGCGATATTGTTCCTGAAGTGCAGCGAAGTATCAAGAATCTGCAACAGATTACATTGCAGGTTAAAGATGCCGTGGATAAGTTTCAGTCCGCTTCCGGTGAAGGCGGCGTAGGTGAAAACTTGCAAAGGACGTTGGCCGATGCCCACGAAGCCATGTCCGACCTTTCCGATAATACCGAAGCCTTGAAACACAACTTCCTGTTCCGAGGCTTCTTTAAGAAGCGGGGCTTTTACGATCTGGGAGCTTTAACGACTCCTGAATATAAGAACCCTGCCTTTGCCAAAGGCTTCAAGAAACATCGTGTCTGGCTGGCCAGTGTGGACCTGTTCACCAAAGATGCTAAAGGTCTTGAACTGCTCAGTGTTGAAGGTAAAGTGAAGCTGGATGAAGCGATGACTGACATCTTGAAATTCCCTCGTAACGGACCTCTGATGTTGGAAGGTTTCGCAGCGGAAGGGACGCCTGCTCAGCAACATCTGGTAGCCCGTCGCAGGGCAGTTCGCGTGCAGGCTTACATTATCGACCGATTTCATTTACGCTCCTCCTACGTTGGTGTGGTTTCCATGGGTGCCGAACCAGCCGACAAAGGGACTGTCGTTGGATTTAAGGAAGGTGTGGGGATAGTTGCTTTCTACAAATAGCCGCTCACCTCTTTGGCATGCAAAATGCACATTAAAATCTTGAGGCTGAAGTCAGATGAGTTACAAGAAAATCGGAATCATCATGATCATAGTTGGATTGCTTGGCGTCGTTGGTGGACGGCTGACTTACTCCACCGGAGAAAGTACATCGACTAACGCTACACAACAAAAGATCGCCGAAAACTCGTTACCGCCAGCAGCGGGCGCAATGGTGCTGTTTGTCTTTCCCGTTGTTGGAGTATTGGTTTTTTTTGGTGGGGTCGCTCTTATTGTAATTGGTAAAAGGCCATTCCTATGGCACCAATGAAGTTGTAACTGACTGAATACGCAGTTTGGGAAAAGGAAAAGAACATGTTGATACTTTTGATTATTTTGTTATTGGTCTTCGGTGGTGGTGGCGGGTACTACGGCTACGGTCGTTGGGGCCACGGTGGAGGTGCAGGCGTGGGTCTCAGCACTATCCTGCTGATTTTGCTGATCGCATATCTACTAGGAGTCCTTCCTCTTAGATGATGTGATCCCTTATTGGTTCCCGTGCTCCCCAGCATCAGCTTCCCGTATTTGGGCGAACTCTTTGTCCAGCTCTTCTATTTTGTCTTGGGAGCAATGTTCCAAATCCACAAGGCGGTTGCGGGCACCTTCAACCGCTCGAATTAGTTCATCTAATTTCAGATGCATTGTCTTGGTATCCCGTGTCTGGGTGTTCTGAATCAGAAACACCATCAGGAACGTAATAATGGTAGTCCCCGTGTTAATGACTAACTGCCATGTGTCAGAGAAGTGAAAGAATGGTCCACTTACTATCCAAACCAGAATAACTAGAACACCCATAGCGAATGAACTGGGTGCGCCAACCCGATCCGCTGTCAGGTTTGCAAACTCACGGAACCATTCTTCAACTTTGCTTCTTTGTTTGGGAATTGTCATACCGAAGTTACCCGCAATCGACGGACCAAAGTACACAGTTTCGATTCGACAATAGGCCGTCAATATTAGGCCGTCAATATTAGGCCGTCACTTTTAGGCCACAAACGTGCTCCTAGTTACATTGAGCTGAGCACCTTGTAGGCTTGCCAACCGTACATGCCAGTTTTAAGAGTTTAGTTTAAGAAAAAAGGTGAATAAAATGAAATTGATTATCGTAGCCGCACTGGCACTCTCCGTGCCCTTGCTTGCAAAAGACAAGAAGCCAACAATGCGCTTGGATGAAGCCGCCATGGTGCTAACAGAAGTGATGGGCGCCGCAGACAAAGGCATTCCCCAGGACATGCTTGAAAATGCTCATTGCATTGTGATTGTGCCCAACCTGAAAACGGCAGCGTTTTTGGTAGGTGGCAAATATGGCAAGGGAGTTCTTTCCTGCAGAAACAAAAGTGGTAAAGGGTGGTCAGCACCAGGAACGGTTCGAATTGAAGGCGGCAGTGTAGGGTTCCAAATCGGTGGATCTTCTACTGATCTCATCATGCTCATCATGAATGAACGGGGAATGGACAAACTGCTTTCCAGCAAATTTACTTTAGGTGGCGAAGGCTCAGTGGCCGCAGGTCCTGTAGGACGCACTGCCACCGCCCAAACAGATGCCCAAATGAAAGCTGAAATCCTCTCCTGGTCCCGTTCCCAAGGATTGTTCGCCGGCCTTGCCCTGGAAGGTGCCACACTGCGACAGGATCTGGACGATAACGCCACTTTATATGGCCGAAAGGTTGAGAATCGGGAAATTGTGACCAAAGGAGTCACTGCTCCCAAGTCAGCAGCCAAGCTGCTTGCCTTGCTCAATAAGTACTCCTGGAAAGAACGTAAGTAAGTACCAACTTATTCATGGCCCGGTCAACTTCATTGTAACCGGGCCATGATACACTGCGGCAGGTCTCGGAGTAACATGACTTTAAGAACTTGCCTTCCTGTTTTCTGTCTGTTTCTGACCGCTGCAAGCAGCGCACAAGATGCCAAACCAAAGCGTTCCATCGAAGCATTGCATTTCGTCGACTCCGCCAGTGCCCTCCCTCCTGAATTTGCCTCCAAAGCCCTTTTCATAATCGTCCGATCGAAGTTGATTTCCGACCCTGAATGGAAAATGGAGTTGATTGAATCAGCTTTTCAAGCAGCAGGGCAAGCACAGTTGCCTTACCGAAATCACCTCGGTCGGATAGCCACCGATGCCCGAATCAGTCTTGAATTTGCCTCCAATGAACTTGAGGCACTAACGCTACAGACGCAGGCAGTCGAAGC
>JAYWBH010000650.1:0-3592 GCA_043781815.1 Bryobacterales bacterium
GCCGCATGGACGGTGATGAAGCCACCACAGCCGCGTTTATAAAAGGAGCCAATCCATGATTGAATATGTTGACGCATCGTTGGAAGTCCGGCAAGTTTATGACGACATCATGGCAGTCCGGCAAACGGATTACATCAACAACTTTTGGAAAGCTCTAGCTCATGACCCGGTAACGTTGCGCCGAACCTGGGAAAGCATCAAACAAATTATGGGACCCGGCGGGGCGCTGGATCCGCTGACAAAAGAGATGCTCTACATTGCCGTGAGCGTCACTAACCAGTGCGGATATTGTATTGCGTCGCACACTGCGGCCGCCCGAAAAGGTGGCATGACCAACGAAATGTTTGGCGAACTGATGGCCGTTGTGGGCATGGCCAATGAGACCAACAAATTGGTGACAGGATATCAGGTGGAAATTGATGAACGCTTCAAAAATAAATAAAGCACTGATGACGATTCTGGCGACAGTCGGTTTGGCCAATGGACAGGAACCGCCATCAGCCGTGATATCCAACAGTGCGATTACCGCAAAATTCTATTTGCCCGATGCCAAGACAGGATATTACCAGGGCACCCGCTTCGATTGGTCAGGCCAGATATACAGCCTGCGCACGGCCAACCACGAATACTTCGGGAAGTGGTTCGATAAATACGATCCCAAATTGCACGACGCCATTATGGGACCGGTGGAGGAGTTTCGAACTAAAGAAGCGGGACTGGGTTTCGACGAAGCCAAGGCCGGCGATACCTTTATTCGCATTGGCGCAGGAGTGGTTCGTAGACCAGACGACAAGCCCTACCAGACGTTCAAGACCTACGAAATTGTCGATCCTGGCAAGTGGACGGTGAAGCATGGGAACAATTGGATTTCGTTTACGCATCAACTGCGCGACGGCAAGGGATACGCCTATCGCTATACAAAAACCATCCGCTTGTTGGCTGATTCGCCGAAGATGGTGATTGAGCATTCCCTGAAAAACACTGGGAAAAAGCGCATTGAAACGACGCAGTACAATCACAACTTTTTCGTAATGGATGGCCAGCCCACCGGACCGGCATCGAACGTGACGTTCCCCTTTGAGCTAAAACCAGTGAGGGCCTTTCAAGGTGGAATTGCCGAATCGAATGGCAAGCAGATTAGTTACAACTCAGAATTGAAACCGGGACAAAGTGTGATTGCCGAATTCACTGGATATGGAACCACTTCGGCAGACTACGATATTCGCGTGGAGAATCGGCAAGCTGGGGCAGGCGTCCGAATTCGAGGGGACCAACCGTTGTCGAAGTTGGTGTACTGGTCAATCCGCACGGTGTTCTGCCCTGAACCCTACATTGAAATGAAGGTGGAACCGGGACGCGAGTTCAAATGGAAATACGATTATGAGTTCTACGATATTGCCAAGCAGTGAAGAATGGGAGTTGCGGGTTCAACTGGCGGCAGCCTACCGCATCATTGAACATTTGGGATGGTCAGAGCTGATTTGGACCCACACTACAGTTCGTGTGCCGGGCCCTGAGCATCATTTTCTGATCAATCCCTACGGGTTGCGGTTCGATGAGATTCGGGCTTCCAACCTGCTAAAAATTGATCTGAATGGAAATCTGGTTGCAGGTCAGCCACAGCAGGCGTTCAATCCAGCAGGGTTTGTGATTCATAGTGCCATTCACATGGCTCGGCAAAACGCTCGTTGCGTTATGCACACGCACACCACGGCGGGCATGGCGGTAGCGGCGCTGCAATGTGGGTTGCTGCCCATCAGCATGTACGCGTTGGGTTTCTTTGAACAAGTTGCCTATCACGATTTTGAAGGTCCAAGCACTGAGATCGACGAACGGCAGCGGATCGCTAAGAACTTAGGCACTCTCGATGTGATGGTGATGCGCAACCATGGATTGCTGGTTTGCGGCGAATCCATTGGGCAGGCATTCGTCCGCATGTACCGTGTGGAACGCGCTTGTCAAATCCAATTAGCGGCCCAGGCAACCGGTGCTGAATTGATTGTGCCCCCACGTGCTGTTTGCGAATTGAGCCGTGAAAAGAGCGATTCGTTCCTGTCTATCCAAGAGAATGAGGGCTGGTATATCGGCATCCCGAATCCCGAATTCGACGCGATGGTACGGCTGATGGATCGCAAAGATCCATCCTATAAGACCTGAACCTAAACACTTTACCTAAAGCACTTTGCGAGCTCTGGTATACTAGCGAATGAAGGGGGACGCTTCGTCAGCCTATGAACCGTCGCTTAAAATTAGTCGTAATTGCTTTTTCTTTCCTTTTAGTGAGCGCGCTGCTCGCCGGTGCTATGGCCAGCAAGACGGCCAGCCCTGAGGAAACCTACCGACACATGGGTGTCTTCAGCGAAGTGCTCAGCCGCATCAAAAGTGAATATGTTGAAGAACCCAATATGGGTGTGGTCAACCTTGGTGCCATCAATGGCTTACTGGAATCGCTGGATCCTTACGCCAGCTACATGAGTGCCGATCAATACAAACAGTATCAGCGGGAACAGAACTCGAAGAAAGCCAGCGTTGGATTGCGCATGGCTAAACGTTACAGCATGTTTTCCATCATCGACGCCGTACCCATGTCCCCTGCTGCCAAAGCTGGATTGGGAACTGGCGACATGGTGGAAGCGATCAACGGAGTCTCCACTCGCGACATGCCACTTGCCTATGCCGACATCATGCTGCAGGGCGAAGCCGGTTCTAATGTGGAACTGACTGTGTTGCGTTTTCGTAAACCAGAGCCTCAGAAAATCACCCTGGCCCGTGCCGCTATTGTTTTCCCGCCGGTCAGCGTTAAAATGCTGGACAACAACATTGGACATATTCGTGCCACCAGTTTGAGCGACGGAAAAGTTGCAGAAATCGCCAATGCGGTGCAGAACTTAGCGAAACAAGGTGCCAAGAAGATTGTCCTGGATTTGCGCCATTGTGCCTATGGCAGTCCTACTGACGGCATTGCCTTGGCCAATTTGTTTATGGATAAGGGAACGATCAGCTACTTATTAGGCCAGAAGAATGCCCGTCAAAATTTTGAAGCCGATAGTTCCAAGCAGATTTGGAAAGATGGATTGGTGGTTATCACCAATCGTGGAACCGCTAGTGGTGCCGAAGTAGCCGCTGCTGCATTGATGGATTCCAAACGTGCAGAAGTGGTGGGCGAGCGCACTTACGGTGACGCGGGCCTTCGTAAAGCTTTGACCATGGATGATGGTGGAGCGGTGATTCTCACAGTGGCGAAGTATTATTCTCCCTCAGGGAAAGCGATTCAGGACAATGCGGTAATGCCATCTGTCCCCTTGTTGGAACAACAGGAGCAGCAGGCTAGCGAAGATGAAGAAGAGCCGCCAGTTACAAATCCAGCAACCGTTGAGCCCAAGAAAAGCACTGAAGATGAATTGCTGAAGAAAGCGATTGAAGTTCTGGTTAAAGGGAAGCCCCCTTTGACCGATGAACAAGCAAGAGCCGTAGCTGCTGGACAGAAGAAACCAGGCACAGAAGCCGTTTCGGAAACTGGGCTTGGTCCGTTGAACATTCCGAAAAAGTAATACAGGTCTTAAATAATAAATGCCCATCTACGAATATCTAT
>JAYWBH010000651.1:0-10782 GCA_043781815.1 Bryobacterales bacterium
CGCTGTGGATCGGGCCATCGCTTTGAAAGCCACCTACAATATTCGGATACTTAACCTTTCGCTGGGACGTCCAGTGGTTCAGTCTTATAAGACCGATCCATTGTGTCAAGCTGTGGAACGCGCCTGGAAAGCAGGGATTGTGGTGGTAGTGGCTGCGGGGAACGAAGGTCGAAATAACGCGGTGGGCACGCAGGGTTACGGCACCATCGCATCACCCGCTAACGATCCATATGTAATAACAGTTGGTGCGGTGAATGACAAGGAAAACTACGATCGCGCCGACGACGTGATGACCACTTATAGTTCAAAAGGTCCAACCGCGATTGACCATATAGTGAAACCGGACTTGGTTGCTCCCGGCAATCGTGTGGTTTCCTATCAGGCCCCTCACTCGAGTCTTGTAACCAGCTACCTCGCGAATCGTTTGGCACCAATTGACTATTTCAGTATTGGTTCAACAACGCCTTCACCCTACTTTTTCAAGCTCTCCGGGACCAGCATGGCTGCTCCAGTTGTGGCAGGCTGTGTTGGATTGCTATTGTCCATAGACCCCACTTTGACTCCAGACCAGATCAAGGCCAGACTGATGAAAACCGCATGGCGTGGCTTTCCAGCGAACACCACAACAGTGGATCCTACAACGGGAGTTACTTATAAGACAACGCATGATATGTTCACCGTCGGCGCTGGGATGATTGATATCAATGCGGCCTTTTTCAGCACGGCGAAATCGGTGGGCTCGGCAGCGTCACCATCTGTAACTTTCAATCAATTGCTGAAAACAACCACCCTGAACCTCAATTCCACAGGTGCAGCCAACGTTGTGTGGGGTGAAAGTTCAATATTCGCAACCAATGTTGTTTGGGGGGCCACCGTCCTTTCTGGCACCAGCGTAGTATGGGGTGACAATGTAGTCTGGGGTGACACCACCATGGCGGGGAGCAGCGTAGTCTGGGGCGATACTTCCCCTTGGGCCAGCACCATCGCCGCAAGCACAGCTACTCCCAGGGCGGAAGCTGCCGCGATTGCCATCAACGGAGAAAACTAAGACCAACTGGCATTGCCAGTGAATTGGGGGCCTGCCACTTGGCGGGCTCCTTTGCATTTCGAAAGGCTCTTGACTTCCTCTATATTTCGATTACTATAGAAATATAGAAATGGCAGCCCCAAAGAAAGCTCAAGATCCCGGCCAGATTATCCGCTTAGCCGATCGGCTTTCGGCAATGGGTACAGAACCGCGCCTGCGAATTATGCAACTACTTCTTTCAGCCCACCCTGAAGGTCTGGTGGTTGGCGATATCGGCACGGAACTGGAAATTCCCAGTTCCACTCTGTCTCATCATTTGGAAAAATTAAAGAACGAACAGCTTGTCACCGTCCGCCGCGAAGGGACGTTCCTTTGGTATTCGGCAAATTCTGAAGCTCTTGAAGAACTGCTGGGATTCCTTTATGCCGAATGCTGCACCCGCAATAAAGCCATTGAACCGCAGCGCATTGTCTGCTGTAAATAAAAAAGGAAAATCTATGACCACACAAAGTGTTAAAGAAATTGTCCAGGAAAAATATGGAGCAGCCGCACGGCGGGTCAACGCTGGGGAAGCAAACGGATGCTGCGGTGCCTCTGCCTGCGGCATTGATGTTGACCCCATCACCAGCGATCTTTACGACGAAGCGCAGAAAAGTGGACTTCCCCAGGAAGCAGTGCTGGCCTCGCTGGGCTGCGGAAATCCAACCGCTTTAGCGGCCCTCAATCCCGGGGAAACTGTTCTGGATTTAGGTAGCGGCGGTGGCATTGACGTACTGCTTTCCGCCCGCCGTGTTGGACCAACCGGCAAAGCTTACGGACTGGATATGACCGATGACATGCTGACCCTTGCCCGGTCAAACCAGCAGAAGGCTGGCGTGCAGAATGTGGAATTTTTGAAAGGCGAGATTGAAAAGATCCCGCTGCCTGACAACTCTGTTGACGTCATTATCTCCAACTGTGTGATTAATCTTTCAGCAGACAAAGATAGCGTTTTGCGCGAGGCGTTTCGCGTGTTGAAGCCCGGTGGCCGCTTCGCTGTTTCCGACGTGGTAGTTCGTGGCAATGTGCCCGATGCACTCAGAAAGCACATCCTGCTGTGGGTTGGCTGCATTGCAGGTGCTCTGAAAGATTCCGATTATGTATCGAAGCTGACCAAAGCAGGCTTTGAAAACATCGACATTGAGCCCACCCGCATCTACAGCATTGAAGATGCCAGAACGTTTCTGACTACCGAAGGGATTGACGTGGATGCCATTGCCCCACAAGTGGAAGGAAAGTTTATGAGCGCCTTCATCCGCGCCACTAAGCCCGTTTCCGCCGCTTCCTGCTGTGGCCCAAGCTGTTGCTCATGACGAATAACGAATGACAAAAAAGACAGTATTGATTTTATGTACGGCGAATTCTGCGCGCAGTCAAATGGCTGAAGGGCTGCTCCGTCATGACCACGGCGATCAGTTTGAGGTGGAATCTGCCGGAACCCGAGCCACGCAAGTGCGTCCAGAAGCGATTGCGGTGATGGCTGCGATTGGAATTGACCTCACCACCCATCGATCCAAAGTAGTGGATGAGTTTCGTGATCGAAGTTTCGACTATGTAATCACCGTCTGCGACAACGCCAACGAGAGCTGCCCGATTTATCCTGGCCACAGCAACCGGATTCATCACAGCTTTGATGATCCGGCCGCCGATGTGGGGTCGGAAGCAGAACGGCTGGCAAGTTTTCGCAAAGTTCGTGATCAGATTCGGGACTACCTGCACGAGTTTGCACTCACTACCCTCTAACGCAATATGGTCACAATGAATGACCAGTCAATAAATCTGTCCATGTGCTAAAGTTAATCATGGCACTTCAAATGAACGCTTCCAAGTTTAAAGAACAATGCTTGTCTATCTTGGACCACTTGGATTCTGATGGTTTGGTGATCACCAAACACGGCAAACCTGTGGCTCGCCTTATTCCTGTGAATGCGGATTGCAAGGATTTGATCGGTTCTATGAAAGGCAAAATCCGCGTGAATGGTCCAATCCTTTCAACTGGGGTCAAGTGGGATGCTGAATCTTGATACCCATATCCTAATTCATGCGCTTGAAGGAAAGCTCACGGCTAAGGAGAACAAGTTGCTTTCGGAAGACTCTTGGAGCATCTCCGCCATTGTGCTTTGGGAGATCTCGAAGCTGAAGCAGCACAACAAAATCCGATTGGATATTCATTCGACCGATTTCGGAAGAGCTCTATCGAAAATAAGAATCTGGCCACTGGACTGGGCCGTTTGTCTTCAAGCGATTCAGATGGATTTTGAGAGTGATCCGGCTGATGAACTGATCGCTGCCACAAGTGTTGTACATCGAATCCCACTTGTTACTAGAGATCAAAAACTTCGACGATCAAAAATGGTACCAACTGCCTAAATATGGTGGGCGCGCACGGGTTCGAACCGCGGACCCCCTCGGTGTAAACGAGGTGCTCTAACCAACTGAGCTACGCGCCCTTCCTTTCTATTGTACCTTTAGTGCGCTCTTCAGTGGGTTCAAATTCAATCCGTTGAAAGCTTCCACCACAACTGCAGCATTCAACTCCGCACCAGCCAGACTGGTATGCGTGTGCTCATCGGCGAACAGCGCTTCGACCTTGGCCTCACCCAAAGCATCGTATTTCTGGGCGATCCGTTCGTTTAAATCGAGCATGGGAGTCTTTTCCGCAATCGCCACTTCCCTGGCCCATTTGGCATAACTGGAATCGGCACGCACAATCTTCCCGTCCTTCCAAGTCTTCCTTGGAACCAACGTGCAGATCATCGGCACAGCACCCTTGGCCCGTACACCTGCAACAAATTGCCGCAGATACCAACCATAGGTATGCACCACTTCCGACTTGCCTGTAATGGGATTTTCGATCTCTTTCGTTTCATCGCCAACGCCCGGAAGAGTTCCTCGAGCACGGGCTTTATCGTCCAACGGTCCAGAATCGTTGTGACCAAACTGCATCAATACCACGTCGCCGGGCTTCACTAGCGCCAGCGCTTTTTCCCACTGTCCGCCCGTCATGTAAGTTCGGCTACTCAGCCCGCCCACAGCCCGATTCACGACATTTATTTTCGACGTATCGAACAGTTTAACCAGCGGTTCACCCCAACCCCATTGACCTCCGCCGCCATCCCCTCTACCGTTCCGAACCGTGGAATCTCCGATCAGGATTAACGAAGGCAAGTGCGCATTGGCAGGTTCGGGCAGCACAATGGGGATTCTGTAAGAAGCAATTGCAGCACCCTTGGTTGAAAGCCAACCTGACGGAACACTTCCAGACAACGCCTTCCAACCAGCCACCACCCCGGCCGCATTCAAGTCCGCACCTTCGGGACTGGTATGCGTATGATCGGTAGAAAATAGCGGCTTCACCTTTTCCTCGCCCAGTTTTTGATACTGGTCAGCAACAATGTTCGTGACGTCGATAAACGGCAGATCCGCTTTAGCCATTTCCTGTGCCCATTTGCTGAAATTACCCGAGCCCCGTTCCACCTTACCGTCCTTCCAAATATTTCTCACGGTGAGGGAAAGCACCATCGGCTTGGCACCCTTCGCTTTAGCGTCTGCAATGAACTTTCGCATGTACCATCCATAGGTATGGACCAGTTCTTTGGTCCCGTTGGACATGGTCACTGCTTTGGTCTCTTCGCCCAAGCCAGGAAACGAACCGCGGGCACGACCCGTATCCAGCGGACCCCCGTCATTGTGTCCAAATTGCAGCAGCACAATGTCACCAGGCCGCAAATCCGCCGTCAACTTGTCCCACAAACCTTCAGTGAGAAACGTACGACTGCTACGCCCAGCCCGAGCCCGGTTTTCAATCTTCACTTTAGTCGCATCGAAGTATGAGCCAAGGGAATCGCCCCAACCACGACGCTCTACGTTGTTGGCAGTGGAATCGCCCGCAATAAAAACCGTCGGCAGCGGAGCCTGTGCCGCTAGCATCGCCATCGTCGCCGCAAAACAAAGGATCGCTTTCATGATCTTTTACCCACGTGGGAACGCCGAAGCATCCAAGCCAGGAATCAGTTTCAACGCATTCTTATAGTAGAGTTTGCGTAACACTTCATCGGGCAAATCCAGCCCATACATCTGCCAAAACGCATGACGACGCCGATAGTAATCGAAATACTCATCAGCGGTTTCAAGCACTCGAAAATAGTAGTGATATTCAAATGGCTCCCACGTATCTTTGCCAAAGAACACACGATCCTGATACTTAATAAACCACTGCTTGGCAAAACGAGGCTGCCTGCCCAGTTCCGCCAGCACAGCGCCGATTTCTGTATACATATTCGGCATCTCATCCATCAACTTTCCAAGCTGAGCCAAGTCGCCACCCAGCCAGCCAAGATGGGCGTTAATGAACTTCACTTTCGGATGACGCTTGAACATGCGATGCTGTTCGTCCATTAATGTCTCCCAAGTTGGGTAGCGATCCGCCGGGCGGGCGCGTGATGGAAATTGCTTCAGTTCCAACCAACGCTCATTGTTCTTGTCCGGCGGCAAAAAGAACTGACTCGGCTCTGCTGTATGAATCAGCACGGGCAAATTGTACTTGGCGCACATCTCAAATGCTTTGTCGAAGCGGGCGTCGTCCACATGGATACGCTCCCCTTTGGAATCTTTGCGGTCCATTCCGAAGTCCTTAAAAATCTTCAGACCCTTGGCCCCGTACTTGAAATCGTCTTCCAACTGCCTGGCCACTTTGTCGGAATAACCGGGGGCATCAATGTCAGAAAAATCCATGTTGGCAAACACCACAAACCGTTTGGCGTATTTGCCTTTAGCCATGTTGTCCACGGACTTATGTAAACGATCTCCAAAGCCGCCGCTTAAGTTCACCATCACTTGCAGATTCAGTTCATCCATGTCTTTCACCAGCTTGTCTAACTGGTCTGCAGGCATATCCCCGCGTTGATGATTATGCACATCCACAAATGGGTACTTGGCCCGTTTCACAAGATGTTGCGGAACCACCAGGCCCACCTTGGGCGTGTACTCCTCAATGGACATTTGCAGTTTAGGATCACCAGTCGGTTCCCGCCGACGTTGCGGTTCACCGGTTTGGGCAGCAGGATTTTGCGCCAAGACAAGCCCGGCAAGGGACAACAGAAATATTCGATTCCACTTCATATCCGTTGAGTATAAAACGCCGGGCAGGGGAAACGTTGAAAAACTGGGGAAATCTAAAAGCGAAACTTCATTCCAATTTGCATTACACGGGCGGGTCGAGCAGTGTTGATTTGCCCGAAGGAAGCATTTCCAAAGGCAGCACCGGGCAAGCCAAGATTGGTGTGGTTTAGCGCGTTCAAGAACTCGCCGCGGAATTGCAACGTTGTCCCTTCCCTGATTTTGAAGTTGCGCATCAACGACAAATCCACATTGGCAAAGCCAGGGCCACGCATGTTGTCGCGCCCCCCATTACCGAATGTGTAGGCCGCAGGTTGGGCGAATGCAGTGATATCAAACCAACGTTTCACGCTGCGATCCTGCTGGGAAAGAACTGGATTACGAAGCACATCGGCACGCTGGTTTCCTGCTGAAAAGGAATTCGTGTTGTTGGTATTGGTGGTCACTGTGAATGGCGCACCACCTTGTACGCTGGCCACGGAACCAAGCGTCCATCCTCCAACCGTGCTACCCACAAAACCTTTGCCCAACCAACGCTTCCCGGTACCCACAGGCAATTCGTAAACAGAACTGAAAGAAATCCGTTGCCGAATGTCATTGGCTGAAGGCCCCCAATCTGCCCTTCGATTGTACTGGTTGGAATAGGTTCCACCGTCGGCACCTAACACCGCACCGCCTTCAAAACTGTTATCAAAAAATGTCGCCTTCGTGAAGCTGACATTCAAATTCAGCCCCTTGGTGAAGCGCTTCGATACACGAAGGAAACCACCAATGTAGCGAGAATCGCCAATGGTAGGGCTTAGAATCGTCACGTTCGTAAACTGCGGAAACGGACGATCCGCTTGCGATTGATGAGTAGCAGATAACACAGATGGCAAAATCTGATTGATGGGCAAATTAGTATTGGGTAGCTTGTGACCCATGTTCATCAATCCGGTGACTTCCACAATCATGGAGTTGGAAAGCTGATACTGCACGCTGAGATTGGATTGCTGGGAATAGCCGGTGCTTCGCGATGGGTCGAAAAATGTAACCGCAGTGGTGGTGGCTTTGCCTGCGGAGGCAGCTCCATAACCATCATCACGAATTGGAGAAATAAACGTGTTGGGCACTCCATCCTTCAAATAAAACGGGGCAGTTAAGCCATTGTCTGGCGAACCATAGCTGACGTTTTTACCAAACCCAAGGTTGGCCGCAGCGGGCTGCCCCTGATCAAATGGATGCGAAAAGAAAACGCCATAACCACCGCGCAGCACAACCTTGCTCAAGAACGAAGGTCGATAAGCGAATCCTATTCGAGGCCCAAAATTGTTCCAATCGGAGTTCCATGGTTTTGAACGAAATCCGTTTTCGTTCATGAATTTTACGACCCCTGCGGTGCCAGAAACCGGATTGATCTGATTGAGTTCAAATCCATTCATGCGATTGTTAGCGTCCACCATTGGCGTATCCATTTCCCACCGTATGCCGAGGTTCAGCGTAAGGTGACGGGTTACCGTGAAATCATCCTGCACAAAGCCAGAAAAGTACCAACTGTGCCGATTGGTAATGTCAGTTTGCGATTGGGCAAAGGCAGTGGGAAATCCAATCAACATAGTGGCCAACCCGTTCCCTGTGGCGGCAACTGTTGGCTGCGCAGTAGGTTGCGTGGCAAAGGTGAACTGACCAGAAGCAGTGGGGAGGTTGACTTCGTAGTTGGAAGATTTACGCGCCTCCCAACCGAATTTCACCGCATGCTTTCCTGCGATCCAAGAGATGTTGTCCACAAACTGTAAATTCTGAATTGGAAATTGACGCCGTTCCTGCGCGATAGATCCAATGGCGCTAAAACCGGCCGGGGCAAATTGTGGAAACGCATTGTCCGTCACACCTTTCAGCCCAAGCGTGTTTACAGCATGACTTTCCATTCCATTGGTCATCGCGTGCGAAATGCGATAGCCGTAATTGAACCGCAGATCATTCACCACAGCAGGGCTAAAAATATGAATTTCATTGGCATAAATGTATTTTTGACTGTTAAAGCCCACCGTCGTCGGGTTCGCGATATCGCCATTTGGATACGGCCCAAGGATCTTTGGACTATCCTCGTTCATCATGTAGCGTACTGTCAGCCGATCCTTATCACGAAAAACATGATCCAGCTTTCCAAGATAAAAACCGCTTTTGGTCCAGGTTATGGAGTTCGTTCGAAAATTGTTATTGCCAGTTATGCTGTCCGGTGCGCGGTTGGCCAGTGGCCAGAATTCCAGCGCTTTCGCCGCAACCGGATCAATCCGATTAGCAGGAACAATGTTACCCGGAAAAGCTGTTCGCGAGGTACGCGTGCCAATGGTCTGCGTAGTTGCTGGATCAAAGATTTGAATCATTGCACCGGCGGCATTGAACGTCTGCGAGAAATCACCTTGGCGTTGCAAAAAAGTAGGCACGGTCAACGTTGTGGTGCTGCCGATCCCCAGACTTCGGCCCTCATAGCCAAAAAAGAAGAACGTGCGATTGCGGCGCACCGGTCCACCTAGAGTTGCACCAAAGACGTTGTACCGTAATTTTGGACTGGTTTTCTGGCCATTCAGAACAGGTGCGAAAAAGCCTGGCGCATCGAACAAGTCATTGCGCAGGAATTCATAGGCGCTCAAGTGAATCTTGTTCGTACCGGACTTGGTAGTTTCAATGATCACGCCACCATTGGACGCACCGTATTCCGCTGAATAATTATTCGACAGAACCTTCACTTCCTGCACCATCTCTGCCGGCGGGTCGGTATCCACTTGGCCTATACCCAGCCGCATGTTTTGACCGGATCCGCCATCAATCCAAAACATTTGACTTTGCGTTCGCCCACCAGCCAGGCTGAAGTTCGGCTTGCTCCCCGTATCGTAACTGACGAATACAGCGCCCGCGACGAGGCTGATCAAGTTCATTGTGCGACGGTCACCCAGCGGCAAATCCTCGACTTCCTGATGCTCGAACGTTTGGCTTATCACCGATGTCTTGTCGTCCAGAGTTGCTGCCGATGCGCTCACTGTCACCGTATCGGTAACCGAACCTAAATCCAGTTTCACGTTCAAACCCAAGCTTTCCGATGTTTGAAGAACCACACCTGTTTCCTGAAATCGTCGAAAGCCATCGTGCTGCACAATGACGATATACGAACCAATTTCCAGGTTCGGAATCAGATAGTGGCCCGATGCGTTACTTACAGCCGCTGTGGACACGTTGGTTGCAGTATTGGTTGCTGAAACCCGCGCACCAGCGATTGCTGCACCAGTGGAATCGGTAATTTCACCGCTAATTGAAGCTTGTTGCGTCTGCGCGAAGAGTGTAATGCTGCAAAGGACTAACACAATCAGGAATCGCAAAATAGTTTCTCTCCCAGGTTAAGGCTGTCAGAGAGTCTATCGCATTACGAGCCAACAAGAGGAATGGAGCCAATCCTAATGCCCGAACTGGCGCAGATGATGGTCCAAGTGAAGGTAGGCCCAGCGGTCCCACTCCCAATCCGTCATCGTCCCGAAAATGGGGTGGGGTGGCGGAGTGTACTGGCGCGGTTGCCTGCAAAAGCCGTCCAGGTAAGTAAGTAGTAACTGACGGTCTTTGTGAAACTCTTGCGGTTTGGTTCCGCCCAGTTGTTGATCCATTTCAGGGCGGGTTGGCACTCCTTTGGGCCAGGGAATCGGCAATCGAAGCGCCACGTGCTTGATCAAATTTCTCTGAAACCATCCGCCCGCATGGCTGGCCCCTTTTTCACCCGTGGTCAACCGGAACGAGTCCGTAAGATGGCAAAGCATCTGGCTGACAGACATGTTGCCCCACTGCTTTTGAGACTGGGGTGTTAGTGCGGCTAGACGAGTGCGCAATTCCTGCAAGTCGGCAGTGTTTTGTAGCGTTTTCATATTAGAAGGTGAATGAAAATCCCAGCGTGGTCCGCTGCTGCACAAGCCTGCCTCGGAACCTTGGCAAGGCAGCAGTTGGGGCTGCTATGTCTCCCTCTTCCAGAGGCACAATGTTAGGTAGTGTAAGCGACTTCTTCAGGAAATTTGGACTGCCACTGATGGTGCTGCGGTAATCCAATTTCACAGTCCAGCGCGGACAAATCCGATATTTAAAGCCTGCGCCTACCTGTGCTCCCATTTGGAAAATTCCTCCACCTTCAAGCGGTGCGGCGTTCCCAAAATTATATGCGGCATTGATCATGCCCACATTGTTCAATCCGAACCGGAAAATCCCACGAGCTTTCTTGAAAGGCGAATCCGAAAGGTTAACCAACTGCAGCACCGGCCCAGCCGATAGATAAGGCCGCCAACGACTTTCCCGAGGTCGCAAATTCACCAACGTCGCATAGGAAAATTGTCGAGTCACTAAACCCGTATCCTGCTCTTCCACTGTTGGCAAATCCGTCGCCCCCGCGCTGGTTACGCCCTGTAAACCTAAATGAAATTTCCCTCGCTGGTAATGCAGGCCCAGTTCATGGGAAATATATCTTTGCGAATTCATCGTCACCGAACCCCCAAAGCTGGTTCCCGATTTCACCAAGTTTTCCGCAATCACCGTAAAAGGTTCTGTCGATTGACCGGGTCGTGGAAAGGGATGGAAAATCTGCA
>JAYWBH010000652.1:0-10761 GCA_043781815.1 Bryobacterales bacterium
GCAATTACGATAGCGACAATTTCCAGCCGAGCCAGACGGCACCAAAGACGGATCATCAGCAGCGTGAAACCACAAAGCAGCACGATCATGGGCAGGCGCAACGAAAGCGGTGTAACCGGTGCCACCTTTAAATAGACGGTGTAAATGGCGGCCTTCAGGGCACCCACGTAAGGCATAATCATCAAGGCAATTTTGCCGTGCTTGATGGAAAACTGGCAATTGCTGGGGGAATAAATAGCTTTCAAAAAGAGAGCTTCGTCTTGATGAAGACCACACCAACCGGCAACGATGAATCCGAGAATGGCAAGAGTCAGGACAGTGATGGCGAAAAAAGATCGCGTCATGCTGGACTTATTTATAAGCGATGACGGCGCTGGATGGGCCTGCCAGATGTATCACTTCAAAACGTTGGAAGCCCGCTTCCTGGCACCACATGCGGAAATCAGCAGCGGAATAATCGAAGGCATCGCCGAATTCAATGAGCATGTTCAAGGACATGAGTAATCCAAAGGCGTTCTCACGGCGGGCATCATCAATGAGCGCTTCGATGGCCACCAGTGCACCACCGGGGGGCAGGGCATTGTAGGCGGCTCGGATCAGGTGCATCTTCTTTTCCAGATTCCAATCATGGAGGATCATGCCCATGGTGATAAGGTCGGCCTTGGGCAAGGGATCGACAAAGAAATCGCCTGCGGCAGTTGTGATGCGATCATTGAACCCGGCGGCGGCGATGTGTTTTTGGGCCACTGGTTGGACTGGTGGAAGATCGAACGAGATGCACGCAAGATGTGGCTGCTTCCGGGCTACCTCAATGCAAAGTAGACCCGTGGCACCACCCACGTCGCAGAGAGTTTTGAAGTTTGAGAAATCAAACTTTTCGGCGAAGGCTTCGAAGTTCATGCGGGAAAGGCCAGTCATGGAATTAAGGAACTGTTCCAGTTTCGGCAGCTCGGAGTAGAGCTCCTCGAAAACCCCCTTCTGCCCGTGCTTCACTTCGTTCTGCGGCTTGCCCGTGCGCAATGCCTCAGGAAGATCGTTCCAATATTTGAAAAGCCGGGCGTTGAGCATGACCAGTATTCCGCCGATGTAGCGGGGACTTTCACTGCACAGATACAGTTCGCCTGAGGGCGTGTTGCGATACTTTGCGGAGGGGCCGTCGCCTTCGCGGTCGAGGAACTTCATGGCCACCAGGGCGTCAAAGAAATCGCTGATGGCCCTTGGGTGGAGTCCAAGTTCAGCGCCGAGTTCCGACCCGGTAAGGTGTCTATTGCCGAGAGTGGTAAACAAACCGAACTCCACGGCAGTGAGAAGCACTTTAGAGGACCAAAAGCCGAAGGCTGTTTGGAGGATGGGGCTGGGGTCGAGTTGTGTGCTCATGCTTCGGAAAGAATAGCACGTCTTATGCACGGACCCGCTTCTATCCGGCGGTGTAGGTTTTCCGCAGGCTCGTTCTAAGTGATGTAGTTTTTTGGAGATCGGAATGAAAACTTCGCTCGCATAGCGAGCGGGCAGGCGGAATCGCCCAATACCACCTAGTTTTCCTGCATCCCTGTAGAATCGCAAAAGTTTTTGTTGGGATAATCCGTGGTTAAAAGACCGCTCCCTCGCGGTCACGGCTCGGTAACGCACTGATTCTACAGAGCCGTGACCGCCAGGGAGCGGTTTTTCAAAGGCCTGATACGCTTCGCTCTAACACTTGAAGCTGTCCGATTGCCGACAAACTAAGTGGCATTTGGGCAGGGATGCCTGTTCGAGCGTTTTTGAGTATGACTGGATTAGATCCCGCTTTTTAGCCCATTTTCCAGACGGGTAAGCAGGACGCTGGTTTTGTCGCGATGCTGTACTGACCAGTGCCCTTCTCTTTCCAGTAACTCGATCAAAGGTGTTCCCGGAGGTACCAGCACGATATCGACGGCGTAGCGTGTCAACGCTTCCTGCCAACCGGGCTTCCCTTCGGAGATGGTTAGATAATCGGCCCCTACTTTTTCCTGAAAGAAATCGCTGCGGCCGTCCATAAAATTGCGCTGTTTGGGGTAGTTCACCCATAACAGATAATCGCCCCACTGGTCTGTCGTAAAGACACGATTGGTGGCCAATGAAACAGCGTATCGACGCACCACATCGCGGGGGAAATACTTGTCGGAAAGGTCTTTTGGCCAACGGTCGGCACTGGTGAACAACACCACGGCAGCAAAGCCCACGGCAGCCCACACGCTGATTGGCTGGAACTTCCCGGTGACCTTATCGGACATTTCCCGCAGCACTCCCAGCGTTGCTTTGCGCGATTGCCCGCGAGTTAATTCTTCCCACAATTCTGTCAGTGCAACGCCGATCAACGGCAACACTGTAATCACAAATAGAGGGACGTGCCGCGCAGAAACCAACGACCCCATTCCCAGGAATAAAATCCAGCCGCATTCCGTCCATTCCTTTTTGGCGAAGTGCTTGGCACACACCATCATGGCGACAAAAAGAATGGCCATATAGGAATACATTGCCTCAGACCGGAACACCGGCGATTGATATTCGTTGATGTTATCCATGGCCCACTTATTGTTCAGGAATTTGGAAATGTGCTGATACAGGGCAATGCCGTTGGGATTTAATAGTGTTGCCGCAGCCGATAGAACAACCAAAGCACCGTAGCGTTTCACTTTCGGCCAATCCTGATGCAGGAATGCTCCGCCGGCAAGAATGCCGATCAAGGCGAGCATCACTGGAAATCCACTGTGCAGATTCGCCCAAAGAGCCATCATCGGCAGCACCAACCACAGGTGCCAGGATTGAGCTTCGCGGTCACGAGCAATGAGATAGTTTCCGCACGCCAGAAACAGCAGAGTAAATAGATGAGGCCGAGCATGATAGTGAATTGCCGCAGCGTTGCAACCCAGCATTACCAGCAGAATGGCGATCAAACCATTGGCACCACGACGCACCATATCGCGAGCAACAATCACCTGATAGAGAGCGATGATTACACCGCACAGCAACACGATTCCCTTTAATCCAACCCAACGATTGAGCAGGGCGAAAATCAACCCCGTACCCCATTGAAAGGCGAACCACCTTTCCCCAGGCAATGTGAAGGAGAACGGATCAATTTTCGGAACATGACCGTTGTCTAAAATGAAATCGCCAACGCGCGTGTGCAGCGCGGTATCCCCATCAAACAGCAAGCGTTCCCAACCAGAAGGGTCAGCCAGGAATAGCCAGAACAGCAGCGTGAGGAAGAAGAAATCAGTCAAGGATGGCTTCCAAAGACTGGAAAAGGTTCTGGATTGGGTTGTCATGGCGATAGGCTGCTCGTCAGGATGGCTATCGTCAGATTAAGGGAAAATCCTTAATTAGAGTGATAACTTACTTGACTCACACAACTTATGGCCGCTAACCTAGGTTCGGTGTAAGAGGCTGGCGTTATTGGTGTGCCTGATCTCTCAATCAAATAGGGATTTGTTATGGTGTATGCCTGTAGGAATGCTCCCCGCTGCGGCAAGAAGAAAGTCACACGTATTCACAATTCAGAGTTTCATCTAACCAGCTTCGATGTAATCCGGCAGATCTCTTACTTGGCTCAGTGACTGCCCAGAACCGCATCGTCCTCGGCTATCTCAATGGCGTTCAACATCGCGTAGTTCACCTTTGGCGCAAACTCGAAAATTAGCTTTGAATCCAAATTTGGAACCAAACCGTGAAAGGTTTCCACTATAGATTGATTCTTTGTGTTTCGTTGGAGGATATCGAAGTTTGTGAGTAGCGGTCGGAAATTGCAGAACACATCGAACACTCTGCTTCCAACGCCGCCCTTGCCTGGACGATCGGCTCCAAACCAGTATTCCGAAAAATAGAATCGAGCCTGGTATTTCCCCGGTGGCACTGGAATTGTATAAGAGAACTTGCCGTAACGCTCACCCTTCACCAAGTCTGGATCCTTGGGCAGAGCCGCCGATCCGGTGGGGCGTGTAATCTGTACGCCTCCCCGGAAGAAGTGATCGGGCTCCCAAATGTTGTTGTCCGAATCCCGGTAGAGGTTGGGCCGACAAACTATCCGAATGGGCTTGATCTTGCCGGCAATTCCCGGGCGAATCACAATCGCATTCACAAACGCCTTGCCCGATAGAGTGGATTGGAAATGCAAATGCAATTTTCCATCTTTGTCTGGGCGCACATCCTTTAATAGCTTGGCCGTGCTGGCGTTGACGTCGTGGGCATCGGCCATCACTTCTAAATTGGAAATGACTGTATTATTGTTTACAACAACATGGAAGCTGCGTGGCGATTCATCGCCCCCCATGGAATTTCCTTCGCCAAAGGTGGTTTCGGCAAACAGCAGTAGCATTTCGTAGCTGGCTTGGCGCAAGGGAATGTCGTAATAGAAATCCCCTTCCCGCATATTCGAAAACAGGTTGGAATCAAAGCCGCGGGAGTGAACTTTCGATTCAACCGCTACCGCCGACCCTCCACGATAATAATCATCGCCCTGCCACACCACGCCATAGCGGTCTGGGTATCGTCCCTTGGGTCGTCCAGCAAGAATGCGAATTTCGCTCAGGCCCACGGTCTGATCGGCTTCATTGGTAACAACCGGGTCATTTGCCAGTACAGCAGGAACCACTGCGGCTGCCGATGCTACCTCAGGTGACTTCTTGTCTTGGGCCACTCTGTTGGACCCTGGCAGAAGTTTGAAGGCTGCAAAGCTCAGCCCAAAGATTAGTGCCAAGGCCATCACCCAGAACGATGCGGATTTCCGCCGGATCGGACCACTGGCTTCAACTGAAGGCTGGTCCCGTTCGACACCCTCTTCAGGAACCTCTTCTATCGCTTCGGAAATTAATCCCGACGCAACCATCGGCGATGCCAGTTTTTCAAATTCTGGAACATAAGATTTGGTGGGAATGGAGATGCGCAACAGCTCGGCAGCTCCACGGGAATCGTAATATTCCTTTAGCCGCTTGCGCAACCGGTGCATTTCCACGCGAACAATGGCATCCTGCTTTGGATCAAAATCGCCTCTTCGATTGCAAGCTTCGGTTGCAATGGAATACTCTTTCACCAAATGCGACTTCCCCAAAAAGAATTGGGTGCAAAGGTAGGTCAAAATCTTTTCAAGATTGGGGCTGCGCTGAAATTCCCCACTTTCCAGAATCCGAGCAAGAGCTTCCCGCTCCGCAACAAACCTATCCTCAACGCTGGGACTTCCTTTATCAGGTCCGCCTGGTGCTTCGGGATTACCGGGTATGGCATCGGGGTGTGGAAATATGTTCATAACTCCCCCCATGGGGATTCTAGCATAACCATATCAGTGATTTGCAACCATGCGTTAACGTAGCGTTAACGTCAGGTTTACATAGTGTTTCTTATATCAATAGCGATCCCAAAGGCTAACATTTCTTCATTTATTCCGACTTAGAGAAAAATCTCGTAAGCCTAAGAAATTAAGCTGTTTAACGGATGGGTTGGAATCCATAAACAAGCGTTCCAGGAGCCGTTGCCCAATATCCAACAACGTAATTCTCGATAGTTTGGCCCTGTAGAATCGATTAACATTGTTCCAAGTGGTGTAGACACGTTACATGTTCCATTTAAGTATATGCAAACACGCTACTTACTAAATTAACTGACGGGTTGCACCTGCATAACCCCAAGAACCTTGTGCGCATAGTACTCAGTAGATATACTCCTACAAGCTATTTCCATTTTGGCTAGCTTCCGTACTTCCAAAAGGCAAAGGTCTTTATGAACAGAACTAAACAACAAAGTCGTTGGGCAGCAATACTCGCGTTAGCTGTCATCACATCTGTACCCAGTAATGCACAAAGTGTTTTTGCCACCCTGCTCGGCACCGTAACTGATCCGTCCCAAGCAGTGGTTCCAAACGCTAAAATCTCCCTGAAAAACTCAGCCAGTGGTGCAGTCCGGCGCACAGTCTCCAATCAGGACGGCTTCTTCACTATCGGCTCGGTTCCAGTGGGGACCGGCTACGAAATCACGATTGAAGCAAGTGGCTTCACCTCTTATAAGGGAACAGGCCTCGCCTTCACCGGCGGTGAAACCCGGAACATTAACATCGACTTGAAAGTGGGAACCACAGTTGACAACATCATGGTTGTCGCTGAGGTGGAAACAGTTCCAACCGCTTCTGGTGAAAAATCCTCCACTCTGACCCGCAGAGAGATGGAAAACTTTGCTGTGGTCAGCCGCAACGCTGCTGAGTTCATCAAAATTCTTCCTGGCTTTTCCATCGCTGGAACCGGTACAGAAAATCGTACGAATTTCACTGGCGAAACCATAGGAATCAATGGCAACGGCGATGGCGGCAGCCAGAGTCCTTTTAACGGAGCCTTCTCCAACAATGGATTGCCGACTGGCAGTCTGGACATCACCGCTGACGGAGCACACGTTTCCGACCCTGGCTGCAATTGCGCCACTCCCGTCAATCCCAACACGGAGTTCATAGAAGAGTTCACCGTATTAACGTCTAACTTTTCAGCGGAAAATTCCAAGGGTCCGGCTGTGGTCAGTTCGGTGGGCC
This sequence comes from Bryobacterales bacterium, assembly GCA_043781815.1. Taxonomy (GTDB): domain Bacteria; phylum Acidobacteriota; class Terriglobia; order Bryobacterales; family Bryobacteraceae; genus JANXSF01. The sequence goes on from JAYWBH010000652.1 coordinate 6,530, forward strand.
GGTCTGGCGGCAAGAACTACCATGGAAGCGCCTACCTTTCCGCACGTCACTTCGCTTTGAATTCTAATGACTGGTTGAACAATCGTTTAAGTCTGCCCAAACCGGAAAACAAGTACTTTTTTCCAGGCGGCACATTCAGTGGCCCGGTTTTGATACCAGGAACTAAATTCAACGAAAAACGGGACAAGCTGTTCTTCTTCGTCGGTTTTGAAAACTTCTTTCAAACATTGGATACCGGCCTGATTCGTGCCACCGTACCCACCACAGGTATGCGTGGAGGAAACTTCAGCGAAACTGAACTGCGCAAGATTGAAGGTTTGGTACAAATCGACGGTAAGCCATCTTACATTACAGCTTCCGGCATCGGTGCCCAGCAATTGAGCGCGGCTAGTCAAGCTCTGTACCCTAACGGAATCATCCCTGCCAATCAGTTGGATCCAGTTGGTAAGGCTTTGGTGAACGTTCTGCCACTGCCAAATGCCGACCCGAACAAGACCGGCGGTTACAACTATGCTACCCAAGCCGTCTTCAGCCAGGATAGCCGTCAGTTGAACACAAAAATGGACTTCAACATCAGCGATAACACCAAGCTGTTTGTCCGTTACAATTTCCAAAACGAAAAGCAGCAGTTCCCCATCGGCCTGTGGTGGCGGAATCCGCAGCAGGTTCCCTATCCAACTCCGATTGTGGGTAAGAACCGATCGGACAGTATTTCCGTTGGCTTAACCAAGGTGTTTAGCCCCACCATGACCAACGAATTTGTTTTTGGTTTCACGACCATCAAATTCCCGAATGTGTTTGACGATCCTACTAAAGTGGATCGCGCCACTGTTGGTGCCGGTTTCCCTGGTCTGTTCAAGAACGGAGTAAAGCAAATTCCTTCCATCACCGGCTGGGGTGGAGAATTCGCATCCGTTATCAATCCTGGCGGTTTTGAAGTTGGCGGTGCCCGTGGCCTTTTCGCCGACAAATATCTGCCCACCTTCTCTGACAAAATCAGCAAGGTTTGGGGCACTCATACCACCAAGTTGGGTGGTTTCTATGAATACGTAATTAACAATCAGCCAGCCAATGGCAACACCAACGGCATCGCCGCATTTGCTAACTGGGGTGGTAACTCCAGCGGCAGCGCTTATGCAGATTTGCTGACTGGCAACATTGCCAATTACGGAGAGCAGAAATTCAACCGTCTGAATAATATCGGCGGCCATATTTTTGAAGTTTTCGTACAGGACGATTGGAAGGTAACTCGTCGCTTGACAGTCAATCTTGGATTGCGTCTTTCGCATCTTGGTGCCTGGTATGATCGTGAAGGCTTTGGCTTCGCCGTCTTCGATCCTGCTCTGTACAAGCAAGGTCAAGGCAGCAATAATTTCAACGGATTCAGTTGGAACGGGGCAAATAAAGATACGCGGAACAGCGGTTTTGGTACCAAGTTCCTGTATCCGGCGCCTCGCTTCGGCTTCGCCTACGATTTAGCTGGCAAGGGGAAGACCATTCTTCGCGGAGGTTGGGGTCAGTTCTTCTTCACCGATTACCAATTCACGGTGGGGCTGGATGTGTCTGCTGGTGTTAGAAGCGCAGGTTTGAACAACACCACTTTCAAAGACATTGCTGCAACGAAAGTCACTGGAGATCTGCCCACTCTGGCCGCTGGAGTGAACCCCAATGATGATAAACGTGGTCGGACTCAAAGCTACAGTTTGACGCTCAGCCAACGCCTGCCCTTCTCAAGCCTTCTTGAAGTGGCTTATGTTGGCAACAAGAGTGACAACCTGTTGAACCGTTCCGGTCCTGGTGCGATTACTGCAGGAATCAACCCCAACGCAGTTCCACCCGGAGCATTGTTCCGCTTCGCTAACGTTACCAACCTGGATCAGAGCCAGATTGATTCAACCCGTAGATACCAGGGATATCAGGATCTGGCTATTGCTCAACACACGTTGTATCAAAACTACAATGCGCTGCAAGCGACCTGGATCAGAAACAAAGGTCGGTACAACATAAACACGAACTATTCCTACGGCAAGAGCTTAGGCATTGTGGGCAACTACGATGAGTTCAATTTGCGTAACAACTACGGCCCAACTGCCAACGATCGGCGCCATGTCTTCAATGCTGCTTATTCGTTTGAGTTGCCTGCCTTCGTCAAAAACGGACCCAAGTTCGCCAAGGGCATGATCAACGGTTGGCAGTTCAGTGGCATTACCCAAGTGCAAAGTGGCGTGAATTTGACGGCCAACACGGGCGGCACTTTCAACGCCAATTACAACGGCGCAACATTGGCCAATGGCGATAGCATCTCATCCATCTCAGTATTTGGAACACCCTCTATTCAAGTGACGCCAATTCTGAAGTGCGATCCCAGCAGTGGCCTTAAAACCAACCAGTTCATCAACGGCTCCTGCTTCTCACTGCCTACGCAGCGCAATCAAAACGGTGGGACGGTTCTCCCAGAAGTATTCGGACCGGCCTTCTTTAATAGTGATCTTGGCTTGTACAAGAACATTACCATCAGTGAATCCAAGCGCGTTCAGTTCCGATTCAATGCGTACAACTTCCTGAATCATCCGCTCTATTCTTTCCGCAACGATGGACAGAATACGCGGCTAGCATTTGACCCTAAAACAGGCCAACTTAACAACCCGCTTTTCGGTACCGCTACTGAGAAACAAGGTCGTCGAATTGTGATGTTAACCCTGAAGTTCTACTTCTAGAACGGACAGTCGATAATGAGGGCAGGCAAATCGTCTGCCTTCACAATGCAAGTGTAATAAAAATAATGCAGTCAGGAGGGGGCGTGAAGACGCCTCCTCTTTCGCTGTTGAGGCGCTAGAATAAAGCAGTGAAACGGATTCTGATTCTAAGTTTCGGCATCTGCGCGCTGCTGGCCCAGCAGATGGATGCAGATTGGAAACTGGGGCTGGAAGCACACCAGGCTGGAAATCTGGATCAAGCTGTTGTGCACTATCGTGAATATCTAAAAAAGAAACCGGCTGCCTTTGAAGCTCGGGCTAATTTGGGTGTGGTGCTTGCCAGGCAAGGATTTTTCGATACTGCAATCATTGAGTACAAACTGGCTTTGAAGTCCGCGCCAACTAACCCTGGGATTTCTTACAATCTGGCTTTGGCGTACTACAAAACTGGCGATTTTTCTGCTGCCTCAAAGGAGCTTTCGGCGTTGCGTGCACTGGTGGGCGAACAACCGCAAGTGACTCTTCTGCTGGGCGACACCTATCTGCAGATGGGCGATAATCAACGGGCTATCAAATTACTGGAAGCGCCAGCAGCCAATGCCCCCGATGATCTGGGTCTGGCTTATGTTTTGGGAATGGCGCTGTTGCGGGAAAAACGTGTGGACGATGGTCAGCGTCAACTGGACAAGATCCTTAGCAAGGGCGAAACGGCTGAAGCGCTACTGCTCATGGGAACCAGCAAATTCTCTATCGGAGATTTTCCCAACGCGTTGAAGGATTTTCAACGGGCTGCATTGTTGAATCCTGAATTGCCTACGGTGAACACGAACCTGGGTCAAGCGTTGATGGCTACCGGTGATACGCCCAAAGCCAGCGCGGCGTTTGAAGCCGAATTGCGGCAAAACCCCAACGATTTTGTGTGCAATCTTCAATTGGGAGTGATCCATAAACAAGATGAGGATTTGGTGGGCGCGCTTGGTTATCTTACGCGGGCCTTACGTGCCCGGAATGGTGATATTGGCGTTCGCTATCAAATCTCATCCATCCAGTTGGCCCAAGGCGAATTGGAGCCAGCGCGTGTGGAACTGGAAAGCATTGTTAATGAAGCGCCCAATTTTACTGAAGCGCATGTGACGCTGGCCACCGTTTATTACCGCTTGAAGCGCAAGGATGACGGTGATAAACAGCGCAGTGTGGTGCAGCGCCTGAACGCTGAAGCGCAGGAGAAACAACCGAAAGGTCAGGCGGTGCAATGACACTTGCCCCACTGTTACTGCTGCTTGCTTTTCAGGGGAATGTACGGAAAGTCCCGGCGGCTTCGGTTAAGCCGTTGAACCCAGCCATTGCACCAGCCATTGCCGTTAAAGCTACAGAAGCCCGTCTGGCAGGCCGCCTGGACGATGCGGTCACACTGTATCGCCAAGGCGTAAAAACTCAGCCGCAATGGGCCGAAGGCTGGTATTTTTTAGGCACACTTCACTACGAGCGGGATGAGCCCAAAGATTGCATTGGGGCCATGTCGCAATTTGCGAAGTT
>JAYWBH010000653.1:0-3565 GCA_043781815.1 Bryobacterales bacterium
TATTGGCTTTCCAATCGAGTCCCTCCATTCCACCGCGTCCTCATCATTGAAAGCGGTTCCCGTGACCTTGTCGAAGACCTGCTCCCTGGCCTTTACGAACTTTATGGTGATGCCATGCAACTCCATCTGGTCACCTGCTATGCCGGAGTTCCCTCCACGCTGAAGGCCGACGCTAAAATCTGGCGCGTTACGGATTTTCCTGGTTCCAAAGGTCGTCGCGAATTGCTTCGTCAATTGCGCCAACAAAATTACACCGTCGCCGGAATCCTTTGTTCCGGGGAACCGATCCTGCTGAAATGGAAATGGTTTCTGGCACTGGGACTTTCGGCCAAGTTTTTCATCCTCAACGAAAATGGTGATTACTTCTGGCTGGATCGCGGACACAGAATAGACATTCGCCATTTCATTCTTTTCCGATTGGGCTTAGCTGGAGAAGGGGCCGTGGCCACCATTGGACGCTTGTTGCTGTTCCCTTTTGCCATCGCCTATTTAGCAGCATTCGCCATCTTCGTCCACCTGCGACGTGCCCTATCACCAACCGATATGGGGCCCATAAAATAATACATTGGCGTGACAGACCAGTCCCGCCCCCCTGCCCGTGTATAATCTTAGTTCAGCGGTTCGGAAGCCCAACGCTGGCTTGGGTGTGCGCAGGCGGATAGTATTCGTACTTTCGCTTTCCTTCCGCTCAACAAGAAAGTTTATTCCTTACGAATCACCATGAGGAGATTGATGTCGAACGAACTGCAAAATTTTTTATCGCTCTCATATGAAGAGCTTGAAGAGAAGAATCTGGAAGCCAAGGAACAGCGCAAGAATCGCGTTGACCCTGGGAAGATTCAAGAAGAGCGGCTTAGGTACCTGACGGACGAAAAGCGCATTAAGGCTGTAACGGTATTGTTCAGCGATCTGGAAGGTCGTCTGCACATGCTTGATTACGATAAGAAGTTTCTTGTCAAAAGTTGGGACAACCTTACTTTTGATGGCTCTTCCATTCGTGGTTTCACCGCACAGCGTGAAAGCGATCTGCGCCTGGGCATGGATTGGAGCGCCTTTTACTGGGCTCCTTCCGATATCTTCGGATCAGGCAAAACGCTGGTGTTCGGTGAAGTTATCGACAAGGACGGATCACCTTACGGTGCCGATATCCGTGGCGTCTTGAAGGCTTATGCCAATGGACTTCATAAGAAAGAAGGCTACACCCTTAACGCTGCCAACGAAATTGAAGGCTTCTTGTTTAATGGCAAGGACGCCGAACGCCGCTACAATGAAACCGGTAAGTTTGACTACGTCAACACCGGTGGATATTATCATTCTCTCCCTGGCGATCCGCTGCGCACTTTCATCGACACTGCCGCTGAAGTGCAACGGGCCATGGGTTTTGAAAACGAAAAAGATCATCCGGAAGTTGCACCGTCGCAGTTTGAAATCAACTATACCTATGGTGAAGTGGTCGCTGCTGCCGATCAGATTCAGCTCTATAAGCTGATCTGTCGTCAGGTGGCAACCAAAATGGGCCTTACTGCCAGCTTCCTTCCCAAGCCCGTGGTGGGAGTCAATGGAAATGGTATGCACACCAACGTTTCTGTTATGAAGAACGGTAAGAACATGATGTGGGATCCCAAGGGCGATGAAAAGCTGAGCAAATTCGGCTGGCAATTCATTGATCGTATTCTGACCCACGGCAACGATATCTGCCTGATGCTCAATGCCAGCGTCAATTCCTACCGCCGTCTTGATCCACACTTTGAAGCCCCGAATCAGATCAAGGCATCCGCCGTTGACCGTGGTTCCATGGTTCGCGTTCCGATTGGAAATGAAAAGAGCTCCCGCGTAGAAGTCCGTTCGGTTGGGCCCGATGCCAATCCGTATATGGTTCTCTATTCGGTGTTCAAAACCGGCCTGGACGGCGAAACGGCGAAGATCAAAAACCTGCGCACTGCCGACCGTTACCTGCCGGACAACATTTACGATGCAATGAAGAACTTCACAGATGCCGAATGGACCACCAAAATTCTGGGTGCTGACGTGAAGGGTCGCTATGCAGAATTGAAGCAGGCATCGGCTGACCGTTGCCCTCGCTTGTTAGGCACAGTGGTGAAACCGCAGGAAGTGCAGTTCCACCATGAAGTCTATAATCAATGGCTCTGGAATCAGTTCTAAACTCAACTGATTCGAAAATCAAAAACGGGCTGCATGAATCATGCAGCCCGTTTTCTTTCCTCAGCACACACAAAAACTTACTTTCTGGATAGTTCAACCTTAGGCGTTGCCAGGTAGCCAGTAATAACGTCCTTGCTCACCTGGTTCACAACAATCTCAAACGGTTGACGAGCTCGCGATGCCACATAGAACTGCACTGGTTCGTTGGCTGTCTTATCTTTCTTTTCCACGCGCTTGTCATCAGCCACAACATCCAAGGTGTAACGGCTACGTTTGGGGTCAGCCTTTTTCAAAGTCACAACCACCCCGCCGATCTTCAAAGGACCAGCCTGCTTGGTCAACTTGAACTCGTAAATATTACGATCACCCAGTTGACGAAGGGCAACAATCTCATTGGCATTGGTTGCCACCAGACCGCTCATCACGCCCATGTCGCCACGAACACGAACCAGGTCGGCAAGAGTCTTCTCAATCTCAGTCTTGGAATTAGCCACCTCAATTTTGACAGCACTTACTTCCGTATTGATGCCCGTGATGCGGTTGGAAGTATCGGTTGAAGTCTCTTGAACGTTCTCTTTCACTTTCGAGATTTCAGCCGAGATTTTTTGCTCTGTTTCTTTTTGTTCCTTTGCCAGCTTACCTGCCAGAATGTCGACATGGTACTTGGATGCAGACTGAGCTTTGGCTAAGTTTGAACTGGATTCCTTGCGCGCCGCAGTCAGTTCTTCACTCACAGTGGCCAGGGATTTCTGCAAATCCGTATCGGCCCTGGAAACAGTGGTTCTCATGGAACCAATCTCTTGCTTATATTCTCCAATCTGTTGTTGGTAGGAGAGGATGTCATGCTGCAGCCGAGACGTTTGGCTTGCCTGGTAAGCGGAAAGCCCACCAATCGCCAGAACACCCGCACCCAAAATCGCAGTCCAAGTAGAACCGCTCTTCACACCGTTATTGCTATTCTCAGTCTGTTGCATTTTGCCGAACCTCCACTGTTCTGTAATGCACGACAGATGCCAAACAGCTTGTCTATTCAGAATCAATAGTTTACAAATCAGGCAGAAGCCGTTTGCGAAATTATTACTAGATCTGCACCCGGCACCGTGAAATTTCTTCAAAGTTTTCTATAATCGAAGCTGCACTATGAAGCCAACTATCCTTTCCATTCTGCTCACCGCCACGCTTGCCCTGGCCCAGAGTTCCCACAAAACCACCAAGGCCGATGTAGACAACCTGATGAAGGAACTTTCTAATTGGGGCCGCTGGGGCAAAGAAGATCAACTGGGTGCCTACAATCTGATCACTCCAGCTAAGCGTAAAGAAGCCGCCGCCCTGGTCAAAGAAGGCATCTCCGTTTCGCTATCTCATGATGTGGAAAAGGTTGCCGGCCCAGACAACAACAACC
>JAYWBH010000654.1:0-10727 GCA_043781815.1 Bryobacterales bacterium
TAATGCCGTTGGCAAGCAAACCAAACATGGCGGTCAAACCACGCTTACCGTCTCCAGCATGCATGCCAAAGCCCCTCAAATGCAGATTATTCTGAATACCATAAGCGCATTCCTCTCCTCCATTAGAAATGCCGCGGAGCAGTTGACCTACCCTCAAAAATGGCTGCTCATCTTGACCCACATTTTCAGACACATTCTCAATGGACGCTCTCTCAAACACACCCAATTCATACCTCAACCCACTTAGCAACTGCCGTTTTTAGGGTCATAGAGGAACTAGGACTACGCCGTTTTCTGCCGCGTTATGGTTTTCCCATCGGATTGCAATCTTTGACAATGCCCGATGAAAAGGATTCCGTGCGGGAACCGGTTAGCCTTGAGCGAGATGGAATCCTTGCGATTAGCGAGTACGTGCCGGGCTCCACAATCTTAGCTGGCGGAAAAACATTCACGTCGAACGGTATCGTCAGCTATTGGGACAACGGCACGAAAGAGAAAGAGTTTGGTACCCGTCTCTGGCAATATGCTTGCACGTCTGGACACATTTGGTACAACAATTGGCCTGAAGAACCGACTTCAACATGCAAAGCGTCAGGGTGCACCCGACCCAAACTGGATATGGGTAAGGCATTACTAGTCCCAAGATACGGATACTCTACTGCCGTTTGGGACCCTCCCTCATGGCAAGGCACTCAAGAGCGTGTTGGAAGGGCCATGCTTGTGTCCACCGAATTCCTGAATCCGGGTGATCGCGATGCCACCTTAGAAGATTTTGGGCGAATCAGCGGTCTGAAAGCAACGTTATGTGAAGGTGGTGAAATACTGGCTTCGAATGGCGGAACTAGTGCATTGGGATTTTCTGTGTGCACACGATGCGGCTTCGCAGATAGCGAGACGAAAACAGGGATAGGGCGCGAGAACCTGCCAAAACAGTTTGAATTTCACACCAATCTGCGCAAGAAGGATGGGAAGTGTTGGGGTAATAGAGAGGCTCCGGTGCTTCGGAACTTACATTTGGCGGGGCAGCAAATAACTGACCTCGTTCAGCTCGATTTTAATAAAGTATTGGGCCCATCATTGTCGCAGAAATTTATCACAACCCTTGGATATGCGCTCAAACAAGCAGGCGCGGAATTGCTCGAATTGGACCCGAGAGAGATCGGCATGACGACATGCAAGGTGGGCACCAACGCCTGGGGGCTCCAGCTCTTCGATAGTACGGCCGGAGGCGCAGGACATGTAGTGGAACTATTCAGCCGAGGACAAGAGTGGCTTGAACGATCACTGGGCGCATTGTTCCTTGAGCGATTACATGACGAAACTTGCATTACCGCCTGCTTGCGCTGTCTGCTAACTAGTTCCAGCCAGTATGACTATGAGCTTGGACTACTTGCGAGAAAGGAAACACGCATTAGGCTTTCAGAAATGATGCCGCCAATGTAGTGCTACACGCATAGTAAAGTTAGTCGTAGGGCAGGTGGGGCCGACACCAACCCGCCATTGTCGTGGTCCACGGCTCCGCCCCCACCTTTGCTACTATTGTGATTCGCCATGGTTCTATCTGACGTCGACATTAAGCGCCACCTTGCCGATGGACGCATTCGCATTTCCCCGGAACTTCCCCCGGAACAGTACGGTAGTTGCTCCGTAGACTTTCGCCTGGGCAACGAATTCAGCGTCTTTGAACACAGCCGCTTTCCTTTCATCGACCTCCGTCACAATACCGGCATCCAGGAAATGATGAGGACCGTCATAGTTGGCCCTGGGGAAGCTTTTATTTTGCAGCCGCGTGATTTTGTGCTGGCAATCACTGAAGAAACGCTGGAACTTGCCGATGATATTCTTGGGCGGTTAGAAGGCCGATCCAGTTTGGGGCGCATTGGGATTATCGTCCACGGCACTGCCGGGCTGTTTGAACCCGGTTGGATGGGCAAGGCAACCTTAGAATTGAGCAACCTGGGTAGAGTACCAGTGGCGCTTTATCCTGGGATGCGAGTATGCTCCTTTACCTTTGAAGAACTAAGTGGACCCTCCTCAATGCCCTATCGTTCGAAGCCTGGGAACAAGTATTCGGGTCAAACCAGCCCCTTGGCGTCACGTTTGGCCGCTGAAGTATCGAAATTACCCGAGCAACCGTAGTACTTCAACCCGCCCTCTTCCCATTCTTGCAACGAATGTAGCTTAGAGGCCCAATAAGGTATTACAGTCAGTCCAAACGGAAGCCTGTTTAGGGCCTCTTACCAATTCAGACTTTCCCATATTGTCCATAGAATAGACCTATAGCGTATTTATCAAGCCTTGCAGTTATCAGGACCAAGGCGCATGTTCGATAGGCCGAGGAGCCCTTCGAGTGCGTTTCCAATATAGAGTCCGGCTGATTTGCGTTGTGGCAGTAAAACTCTCAACTCGCAGGAGAGGAAAAAATGACATCCTCAACGATAGCTACGCGTCCGCAGAAAATGCATTTTTCTGAGATTGAAGCAGCCCAGGAACTGGGTTTAAATTTGGATCAGTTCCGGACACTGATTCGGCAGCACATCACTTACGGCCAAGAAGAAGATGGCAACATAACAAACACAGTATTTCAACCTTCGGACCTTCTATTGTTGAAGTTCCTTAGCGGCCCATTGCGCGAACAGAACGAAGCGCTACGGGCGACAGCCGAGCAATTGCAAGTTCAACTTGTTTGACTGGGCACTTGTTTAATTTGAAGGCTGGGGATGCGATTTGAGCGGCGCATTCCCGGCTTGTTAGACGGGACGTGGCCCAGATGAATGGCCGCTGATGGACGCCGATGAACGCTGATAACAACAATCCAGGCCAGGGAGCCACAGGTTATCCCAACGAAGGTTGGAGATTCTACATGGATGAGGGAAAACTAAGTGGCATTGGGCGGAATCGCCTGCCCCACACTAAATTCACTAACTTTCACTAGACCTGGAGTTGAGTTTATGGAGCATGCATTCAGCCCAATGCCACATAGTTTTCCTGGAATCGGACGGCTTCAAGTGTGAGGCGAAGCTATCAGGTTTTTGAAAAACCGCTCCCTCGCGGTCACCGGCTTGGCGGTGCTGGCCGAAGCATCACATTCATATTGGCTATGCTCCCTTCCACCAACAATTCAATTGCATCGCCATCAGCCGTCTGATAACCCTTGACCGAAGGCGACAGCGAATACATGCCTTTGCCCACGCCCTTGAATTCAAAACTCCCATCGGGTGGCAGCATCAGCGTCTGGCGATCGGGCACTCTATCGGCAAACAAGCTCAACCGCATGTTGGCCGGTATAGGATTGCCGTCACTCAGCACGATTCTGCCGCGAAGTGCGAATGCCGGGCGAACTGCAATATCCCCTACATTCACTTCTTGGCCATCATCTTTCGTGGCGCATTCCATGACCTGAGCCACAAGGTTTCTTGTAGCCAGCGAATCCATCTTTCCATGCAAGAACCAGACTCGTCCAGCAGGAACATTGGTGATTACAAACTCACCTTTTTCATTCGTGCCAATGCGAATCTCCGGCAAAGTCTTTCCTGAAATATTTGTGTGAGAGCTGAGACCCACTTCAACATTTGGAACCGGTTTGCCATCAAGGACAACGCGCCCACGAATGGTTGCCCCATCGGTAACTGTGATGGATTTCCGGTCAGCGCCGGTTGGCAACGTGGCCAGTTTGGCCGCCATGCCGCGCGGAGACACTTGCAGGATCATGCTTTGTGCAGGCTTGGAATATGCCATCTCAAATTCGCCTTTGTTGTTGGTTACTGCCACCAAATCAATCCAATTGGTCGGCCCGAAGGCGCGTCCTCGCTCAAAGATGATCCCCTGCTGCTCCACCAGCACATCTCGAACAGCGTCGCCATGCGCGTCAATCACTTTGCCGCGGACTATTTGCGACACGTCATCGGGGGAGGTGCGTTGCTTCAGCACTGCAGGCGCCACTGGCCCTTTTGCCGGATTCACCTTCTTAATGAATTCAGCGCTGAACCCTTCACGGACAACCAGCAAATTAAACAATAGATCGCTGCTGAGTCCAGGAATCGTGAAGTCCCCCTCGGCAGACGTAACGGCGCGTTTGCCGCAGTCCACATAGCAGGTTGGGCAGAAGAGATCCAAGCCCTCTTTGGCTCCTGCTGAGTAAACCATGACGGTTGCATTCGCAATGGGAGCGTTGGTGGCATCGACTATTTTTCCGGTGGCGGTTACACGCTCAGCAGCCAAAGCATGGAACGCGAAGAACAAGGCGGTGATCAGGGGGCATAATTTTCGCATGGCTATATCATATGACATTCCTTTCGCCAGGTTTCGTTAATAGGGAATGTGGATAGACCGGTCACCTGGCGCTTTAAGAGTGAGCCACGAATGTGCCCACAAAAGGAAAATCGCGCGGCCAGTGGAGAGCACTGGTCGCGCAAGGAGGAGATTGGAACATCGGTACTTTCTGAAAATCTTGACTAGTCGTCCTGTTGGGCTTGTGGGGAGGGATTATAGGCTGCGCCAGAGGACGCCGATGCGGCCATGGCCATTGGCTGCTGGCCTAATCCTAATTGGCGCATCAAATAATTTAAATTCGATTCCAATTCGCCTACTTTTCCGTTCATCATGGCAAGACTGGTTTCATATGCCGGCTGAGCAGCCGGGCGGAATTTGCTCAACACAGCGCTGCGAGCAAAATCGGAGACGCTGCGGGCCCCTAGGGTTCCGCAAGCATCCTTTAAGCTATCGAATTCTTCCTCGCTCAACCTGAAGTTGACAAGTTTCGTTCTGGGGTTGGTGACTGCCATACTCTGTATGTGCTCCGATATACTTTAGTGCGCAGAACATGAGGAAACTCTCATCTGAAAATGCGTTGCACCCCTGTAAATAGGCGTTTTTGATGGAATTCCTCGGCAAAATCAAAAATGAGGTGAAATGTTTTACCCTCAAATGAGGGTAGCCCCTCACCCCATGGCAGGTACACCGATAACCTCAGGCTGATCCAAACCCCACATAAGTCTAAATCAATACTTCATTTTCCTCCAAGCAAGGCCGTATGATGGAGAGGAGGAATTTTTCCATCTTCAAATTTTGCGTTTTGGCTTCATCCAGTTCCGGCAATTGCGCCTTCATCGCCACAGATACTACACGCATCTTGCTCGATGCCGGTTTGAGCCGCAAGGAAACCTTTGCCCGCCTGGCCCAAATTGGCGAAGATCCAACCAAGTTGGACGCTATCTTCATTACTCACGAACATAGCGACCACGTGGCTGGCCTGCCTGTGCTGGCCAAGACCCTGAAGATCCCCATTTATTTAACCAATAAGACAGCGCCCATGCTGGCCTGGGGTGAGTTTCAGCCGACACTGGAAACATTTCAAGCTGGAACCACCGTGGTTGTGGGTGATATTGAAGTGGACAGTTTCACCATTCCACACGACGCAGTGGACGCCGTGGGTTACTGTTTTCGGGCGCAAGGCATTAAAGCCGCTGTGGCCACCGATCTTGGTTACATTCCCGAAAACATTAAGTTCCACCTGCGCGATTCCGACATTCTGCTGCTGGAATCCAACCACGATCTGGAAATGCTGAAAGTTGGCCCCTACCCCTGGCAAGTGAAGCAACGGGTGATGGGTCGTAACGGGCATCTTTCTAACGACGCCACTGCCCGGTTCATTCGTGAGGATATGAGTTCCCGTGTCTCCACCCTTTTGTTGGGCCATTTGAGCGACCACAACAATTATCCGGCGCTCGTGGAGCTTTCGGTTTCGCAAGCATTGGAAGAACGCTGCCTGACGCCGAAGATGGCAGTCACCTGCGGAAAAACTACATCTGAAGTTTTTATTTACTAGGAAATCATGATCGAACGTTATACCCGGCCCGCGATGGGCGCTATTTGGAGTGATGAAGGGAAGTACCGTGCCTGGCTGGCGGTGGAACTGGCGGCGGCTGAGGCACTTGCGGAGATGGGGGAGGTCCCGGTGGAGGCCGCTGAAAAGCTGCGGGCCCATGCCGATTTCGACCTTACCCGCATTCTGGACATAGAACGTGAAGTGAAGCATGACGTGATTGCTTTCACCACTGCGGTTTCAGAAAAGATGAAGGCGGCAGGTGCTGCTGAGGAATCGCGTTGGCTGCATTTCGGGCTTACTTCTAATGATGTAGTAGATACAGCGCAGGCTCTGCTGATTTTGCATGCATCGGGCATTGTGGCCGATGGTGTGGAGCGGTTAATCAGCGTTTTGAAACGTCGTGCTTTGGAATTTAAGCATACAGTCCAGATGGGGCGGACGCATGGGATTCACGCGGAACCGATCACGTTTGGATTGAAGATTGCGCTTTGGTTCGATGAATTGAAGCGGAATCAGGTGCGTTTTGTTGCGGCGGCGGAAGATATGCGTGCGGGGAAGATTTCCGGTGCGGTGGGGACGTTTGCGCATATCGGTCCGGCTGCCGAAGAAAAGATTTGTCAACGGTTGGGTTTGAAAGCGGCGCCGATCTCGTCACAGGTGCTGAGTCGGGACTCCCATGCAAACTATATTCATACTTTGGCGCTGATTGCAGTAACTTGCGAGAAAATCGCGTTGGAAATCCGGCATTTGCAGCGGACGGAGGTTCGGGAAGCAGAGGAACCGTTCGGGGCTGGACAAAAAGGTTCGTCGGCTATGCCGCATAAGCGGAATCCGGTGACGTGTGAGCAGATTTGCGGACTGGCACGCATTGTTCGGTCAAACGTTCAGGCGGCTTATGAGAACATTCCTTTGTGGCATGAACGGGACATTTCGCACTCGTCGGTGGAGCGCGTGATTGTTCCAGATTCCACTATTCTTGTAGATTATATTTTGGAGAAGACCATTTGGTTGGTGGATGGAATGGTGGTGCATCCCCAACGAATGCTGCGTAATTTGAACATGACAAAGGGTTTAATCTTTTCCGGGCAGCTTCTTCTGGACCTTCTGGCGGACGGCATGTTGCGCGAAGCGGCTTACAAAGTGGTGCAAACACACGCCATGCGCTGTTGGGAAGAGGAAGGTGACTTCAGGGCAGCAGTGGAAAACGACCCGGAAATCCGCAGCCATCTATCACTGGAGAGGATTGGAGAAGCGTTTTCAGCGGATCGTCAATTGAAGAACGTGGATTTCATCTTTGAGCGAGTTTTCGGCGGCGAATTTATACTATAACTATAGTTATTTATGGTATGAGAGTACTCAAGGTACCAGTACTTAGCAAATTACGATTGTGCTGGCGTGGTAAGGTGAAAATTCTTTGCAATCCATATCATCCATTTCCATTGGTTTAACTACTTTTAATGTAGGGTGTTTTTACTTAGTTTGCATTCGCTTACGGAAGCATCGATAGTTTTTATAGGGCATGGGCTAGGGCCTACACCTTACTAACTATAATAATAGTATGAAATTAGCTCTTTCAATTTCAGCGCGTTGCCGTAAACTATGGGTGGATACATATGGGTGCCAAAGTTGCAGTCGCGTTAGAAATCAGAGCTATCGATATGGCCAAAGTGCTTTTGGTCGATGACGACCCCACGTCTCGGCTGACTTTACAGGCAGTACTAACGAGGGGCGGTTACTCAGTGGATGCAGCCTCTTCTGCGGCGGAAGCAATCGGGAAATTAGAGTCCACGGAATACTCCCTAGTACTAAGCGACCTACATGCTGACCCATCGGATGCCGGGCTTCAGTTGATGGCATTTGCTCGCAGTATGCAGTATCGCCCGGCGACTGCTTTGCTGACTTCTTCCAGAACGGTTGAGATTGCTCCTGTTGGTCGGGTAAAAGGTGACGTGCTGATTGAACCGCAGGATGTTCCTGAGTTGCTGGAAAAAGTGGCTGATTTGATTGGGGAACGGGCAAGTCGAATGCTGCAGCGGGAACTGAGACAAAGCCGGAACTAGATGAGCGTTCTGGCTTAAACCTGAATTCCGAAGTTCCAGCATTCAGATATAGGGCAGGACAGGCCCGGAGGCCCAATGTCACTTAGTTTTCCCGCAATCGGACAGCTTTAAGTGTTGGAGCGAAGCGTATCAGGCTTTTGAAAGACCGCTCCCTGGCGGTCTTTCAACTCGATGGCTCCATCCAACTGCTCGCATCAGCACATCTCTCGTTGTATTGATGCTTTTTGCACATGGTATGATGTGATTCATGCGCACCACTGTTGAAATTGATGATGATGTGCTTGAACGGATAAAGATTCGGGCCAAATACGAGCATTTGCCAGCCGGTCGCGTTATTTCAGACTTGCTGCGTCGGCAACTCGACCAGCCGCCGAACATAGTGATGACCAACGGCATTCCAGTTCTAAAGAGCCGCAATCCTGGGGTGAGCGTTCCCCATTCCCAAGTGAACGAGTTCATGGACAGCCTTCTGCGCGAAGAGAGTGGTCTTTGAAAGCTGCGCTGCTGGACGTCAGCGTGCTGTTTGCACTGATCTATGAACAACATGAACGGCATCGGGATGTGCACACCTGGTTCGGGGAAAACCACCGTTGGGGCTGGGCAACCTGTGCCCATACTCAACTGTCGGTGATCCATTTGCTGAGTTCCAATTTCGCCGCCGATCTCAACCTGGCTGTACCCATGGCAGCTGCCCTGGTCCGGTCCCTGTGTTCTCACCCTAGCCACCAGTATTGGAACCAGGAGGTTGTGCCTTCCAGTGTCGAAGCGTTCCAATGGGATCAGATAAGAGGGCGCAACCAGCTTCCCGATCTCTTCCTGCTTGCCATCGCCGTCCAAAACAATGGAATCCTGGTGACGCTTGACCGCAAAATCGGCATCGAAGGCGTAACGGGAGCTCGATTGGAAAATCTCGTTGTGCTCTAGTCCCCTCCCTCGCCCCCCACAGAACAAAACCATAAATTAATCCCCTCTATAAATCCAGCTAGCCCATAGTCACGTATCCATTTTAGAACCAGCTGCTTAAACCGCAGGTTCAAAGGAAAAAAGTTACCAAATCTATGTTTACTCAAAGTCTGAAACGAACGTCCAAAAGTTTGATTGCAATGACTTTGCTTGCAGCGGCCGGAACCAGTGTATATGGTTCGAGCCATCGCGAAGCCCTTGCCGTCCTCAACGAACCGTGCGCCGATAATACCGACACCTATTCCTGGGTGTCCAATGGAGCGCATGACAAGCTGTATCTCATCATGAATTTCAATCCCCTTCACGAACCCGGCCAAGGGAACCAGGGCTTGCGCGCTTGCAATGGTTACCGCTACGAGTTCCACATTGGCAAGGGCACCAGCCTGAAAGACAAAATTGTATATCGTGTTGAATTTACCAACACGCTGAAAGCAGCACCAGCCCCTGGACCCAACGATGCCCTAGGCGGCGGAAACGAGTTGCTGTGGCAGCTAACCGGCGGTACCGAAACCATGACTGTCACACGCGTTGCCGGTTCTGAAAATCAGAACGGCGATGGCGACGTTGTCCTTGCCAAAGATATTCCCGTGCTCCCTAATAATCACGGCCCACAAACAGATCGTCTAGTTTACGGTTTAGGCGCATTCAAAGGCTATGATAGTGCCGACGCTTCCAGCCGCGAAATTGGTCTGTACGATCAGAATTTTGTAGATACCTACATCAAGCCTCTTACCAATGGCGGTCGCGTCATTGCTGGCCAATTCGACGATCCGTATCAGTTGGATGAAAAGGGAATCTTCGACTTAGTCAACTTGAATAGAGACGACCTAGGCGGAATCCCAGGTGCGCGACGTGCACCAGGTAAGGATGTTTTCACGGGCTTCAACATCTTCTCCATCGCTTTGGAAATTCCGATGGCCGATGTTTTCCCTAACGGCATCCCCCACAACAACGTAGGCCTTGCCAGTTCCACCGATAGCTTGTTGCGTGTGTGGTCCAGCATTAGCCGTCAGGCAACGCAGACCGTAGACGCCAGCAATATCATCACTGGCTTGAAAGGCTCTGGCAGCTTTGTTCAGGTGGGTCGTAATGCCCTGCCATTGTTCAACGCCGGCCTGGTTGGAACACAGCGTCAGACCATGTATCTGCGCTCCAGCCCACTTACTGACGTCACCAACTTTGGTGCCGACATCCTTTATCCCGTACTGGTTCGCGATGCAGATGCACTGGGCATCTACAAGGCTTTAGGCGTTCCTGCTTCGGCAGTCACCACGCTTCGTGGCCCTCGCCTGGACATCATCAAGGCCATCAACTTGGGCCGTCCAATCCCGATTGAAGATGGATCCACTGGCGACGTTCTTACCATTGACGCAGCCATTGATTCCAGCTTCCCCAACGGTCGTCGTTTGGGTGGTGGAACAACCCCCAACCGTCATCAGGTAAATGTGAACACCGTGCTGATCAGCCTGATTGTTGCCGGTGATCCATCGGCCGGTCTGGCCAAGGGTGTGGAAGTGAATGATAAGGACTTTCTCCCCCGGTTCCCGTTCCTGGCTCCAGCCCACCAGGGTCTGTTGCAAGGTCACGGTGGGGTGAATACTCCTACCGTTCCGACGATCCCTGTTCCTTAGTAGTTAGTGTGTAGCAGTGGAAAGGTCCTCGCTTAGCGGGGACCTTTCTATTTTTCAGTTAGGATAAATCAATGCGTTTTGTTTTTACTTCATCTCTACTTTTCGCGATAGCCCTTGTTCCACTCTGCGCCCATGACATGTGGATTGAGCCTGCAACATTCTCACCGGAAGCGGGGCAGATTGTCGCCGTGAAGTTGCGCGTGGGGCAGGATCTGCTGGGTGATCCACTGCCTCGCAATACGGGGC
>JAYWBH010000655.1:0-3544 GCA_043781815.1 Bryobacterales bacterium
CACGCATCCGGTGCAGGTTATTATGCAATGGCCGGGCAAGGGTTCGACCCGAACTTTACGCTGGCTTGGCCCACCGCTCGCATCGGCGTTATGGAAGGCGATTCCGCAGTGCAAGCTGTGCATGGTACTGAATTGGAAAAGTTGAAAAGCACTGGACAGCCGGTTCCAATTGAGTTGCAAGATCGGATTCAAAAAACTCGTGCCGATTATGACCGTTGGTTGGACGCCCGTTACGCTGCCGCCCGTGGCCACGTGGATGCACTGATTGATCCCATTGAAACACGGGCCATGCTGGCGTTCACTTTGGAACTGGCCACTGTTGCCGGACACCGCCAACATCTTATCCTGGAGACATTATGATACGCATCGCCAACGGACAAGGCTTTTGGGGCGATTGGCTGGAAGCCCCCGTCCGTCTTGTAGAGCAAGGACCGCTGGACTATTTGACGCTGGACTACCTGGCCGAAGTCACCATGTCCATTGTTCAAAAACAGAAACAGGCCGATCCGAATCTTGGTTACGCGCGCGACTTTCCACCGCTCATCGGACGCATTGCGAAAATGTTGCGGGAACGGCGGGTTCGCGTCATCGCCAATGCCGGCGGGGTTAATCCCATTGCCTGTGCTCGCGAAGTTCGACGTTTAGCTCCTGGTTTGAAAGTTGCTGTAGTGTTGGGTGACGATGTTTTTCCCAAGCTCGACAGCTTCATTGAGCAAGGTCACGCCATGGCCAATATGGATACGGGCGAACCCCTCTCCACCATTCGCGAAAAGGTGCTCAGCGCGAATGCTTACATTGGTGCTTTCCCATTGGCCGAAGCATTGGCTACCGGAGCTGATGTGGTCATCACTGGTCGCTCCACCGATACAGCTTTGGCATTGGCACCAATGGTTCACGAGTTCGGTTGGAAGATGGACGACTTCAACAAACTGGCCGCAGGAACTGTTGCCGGACATATTATTGAATGCGGCGCGCAATCCACGGGTGGCAACTGCCAGGCAGATTGGAAAACTATTCCAGATTTCGCGAACATTGGCTATCCGATTGTAGAAGCCGAACCAGACGGCTCCTTCGCTGTGACCAAACACAAAGGCACTGGCGGACGTGTTTCGCTGGACACTGTGAAAGAACAACTACTCTACGAATTGGGCGATCCGCACAAGTACATTACTCCCGATTGCGTTGCCGATTTCACCACCATTCAACTTCGGCAAGATGGTGATGATCGCGTTCGTGTCACTGGTATCAAAGGGTATCCAGCCACCACAACAGCAAAGCTTTCCATCAGTTACATGCATGGGTATAAAGCCATCGGCTCCTTAGTCTACAGTTGGCCTGATGCACTTGAAAAAGCGCAGGTAGCAGATCGCATTGTGAGGGAACGTTTACGTAATCTGGGGCTTACCTTCGATGAAATCTATACGGAATATCTTGGTGTGAATGCCTGTCATGGACCGGCGGCTCCAGCAGTGGAACAGATTCCAGAAGTGCAGTTACGCATTGGGGTTCGTGGTTCCGATAAAAAAGCTATTGACCGTTTTACACGCGAATTAGTGCCCTTGGTATTAAACGGTCCGCCTACAGCAACAGGCTTCGGCGATGGCCGTCCACCAGTAAGAGAAGTGGTGGCGTACTGGCCAGCGCTGGTTCCAAAAGACTTGATCACAACTCATGTTGAGGTGGTGGAATGAAACTTCCGCTCCATAAAATTGCCCACGCCCGTAGCGGCGATAAAGGCGATGCTTCTAACATCGGCTTGATTGCTTACAATCCAGCAAATTACAAAATCATTGAGCGCGAAGTAACTGCTGCGCGGGTGAAAGAGCATTTTGGTGATCTTGTGGCGGGCGACGTAGTCCGTTATGAATTGCCTAACCTGGGTGCATTGAACTTCTTGTTATACGAGGCGTTGGGTGGTGGCGGAACATTGTCGTTAAGAATTGATGCACAGGGCAAAACCATGGGCGCTGGTTTACTCTCTATGGAAATTGAAGTGGAAGAAAGCGAACTGGCATGAGTCAACCTCTTGAGGTAACTCGCGAAGGCCGCCTGCTGCGGTTAACTTTGAATCGACCCGACAAACGCAATGCACTGAATCGGGAATTATGTGAGGCCCTGGTAGATCAATTTGAGGCTGCACAATTAGACCCTGGCATTGGTGCCATTTTGTTGGACGCTAAGGGAAAAGTTTTCTGCTCTGGCATGGACCTGGAAGAAGCTTTGGAAGCGGGCCCTACCGACGGACTTACATTGCACGATCAATTATTCACCATTGGGAATCGTACGGCCAAGCCAATTGTTGTGGCAGTGCAAGGCCCGGCGATGGCTGGCGGCGCGGGTTTGGTGGCAAATGCCCACATTGCGATTGCTGCGCATGGTGCCAGCTTTGGAGTCACGGAACTGCGTGTGGGCATGTGGCCTTATGTTATTTCCCGTGCTTTAGTAAGTGCATTAGGGGAGCGTCGCGCGCTGGAACTAACACTCAGTGCCCGCATCTTTGCGTCTACCGAAGCGAAAGATTATGGATTGGTGCATGAAGTTGTTCCACCCATGGAACTGGAAGAGCGCGCCTTTACCGTGGCGTCGCAATTGGCCGATTGGCCCTCAAGCGTCATGCGATTCGGAATGGCCTACACGCATCAAGCTCGCCTGGTTGATGATCAACGTGCGGGACAAATTGCACTCGCTCTGCGAGCAGAGAATTTTCGCAACGCCGATTTCGCTGAAGGCGTGCAAGCGTTCAAGGAAAAGCGCCGTCCAGAATGGCCTTCCAACTCAGGAGGAAATCAGTAAGTGCTGCGTCTTGTCTTCTTACTTTTGCCCGCACTTCTTGTTGCTGAAACAGTTGCCCTGCCGGGATTAAAACAGCCCGTTGAGATTCTGCGCGATAAGTGGGGTGTGCCACATATTTACGCCCAATCGAGTGAGGATCTGTTTTTTGCTCAAGGCTATATGGCAGGCCGCGATCGTATGTTTCAACTGGACCTGTGGCGTCGGGCTGGCGTTGGGCGACTAAGTGAAGTCCTGGGACCCAGTTACTTAGAGCGCGACCGCATTGCCCAGTTACTGCGTTTTCGTGGCGATTTCAATGCTGAATGGACCAGTTACGCACCAGATACCTGGTCGATTGCTGTGGCATTTACCAATGGTATTAACGCCTACGTTAACTCACGCCAAGGGAAATTCACCGCTGACTTTGAAGCCGCAGGATATAAGCCCGGCTTGTGGGATCCAAATGATATTCTCACCCGAATTCCGGCGCTGAGCATGATGCACAACTTCACGCTGGAAGCACAGCGGGCGGCGGATATCCAGCAGTTTGGGCTTGCAAAAGTAAATCAGTATCTTCCCGTTGATCCGAAGATTCCCATCGAAATCCCTAAGGGTCTGAATGTCGCCGATGTGCCGCTTGAGGCTTTCCGAAATCTTATTTCAGCAACTGCCGCCACTGAGATCAACGACCTTTCCGGCAGTAACAATTGGGTGGTTTCCGGGGCCATGTCCCAAACAGGCAAACCGCTACTTGCCAGCGACCCTCATCGCA
>JAYWBH010000656.1:0-3538 GCA_043781815.1 Bryobacterales bacterium
ATTCTTCACCAAGGCTGGTTCCCCGGTAACTTTAGCAGTTGGCGACAAACTTTCCGTTGCTTTGACCTTCTCTCTTTCAGGGTTCCTGGCCAATGGGCAAGACATTCGCTGGGGCGTGCTGGATTCGCAGGGAACCAGGAATACAGCCAACTTGGGCGGCGGTCATAACGATGCGACATTCATCAACGATACGGGGTATGGAGTGCAATTTTATCCCAGCGGACAAGGGAGTCCCTTTGTTATGGGTCGTCGGGCGGTGTTGAGCAATGCCAATATGTTCAACAATTTCGCTGATTTCGCAACAGTTCCTGGCACGGGTGCGAATGATCGTCAGACCCTGATGGACAATACTCCATACACTTTGACTTACTCCATTGAACGACTGACACCTACGACCATCCGCCTGACTGTAGATGTAAGTGGCGACAAGTTACTTGGATTGAGTTACTCTGGCGTGGAATCCAGCTCCGCCCCCAACACAACTTTCGATTCGTTCGCGTTCCGCATTGCAGGCACCAATTTCGCGTCTAAGCTGACGTTTACAAGAGTGTTGGTGCAATACACACCAGGAGCGCCAGTGATTACAGCACAGCCGCAACCATCGGCGCTGACAGTACAAGTGGGCAGTCCAGTAATCATGGCCGTGGGTGCGGCAGGAAGTGCGATCACTTATCAATGGATGAAAGATGGCAAAGACGTTGCGGGGAATGATTCGGCTAAGACAGCGGTCTTGACTCTGGAGAACGTTCAGTTAGTCGATGCAGGTAACTATACGGCTGTTATATCCAATTCCGGCGGCAAGGTAGTCAGTGATCCAGTGGTGTTGAAAGTAAGCATCACGCCAGTTGCACCGGTTCCGCTCATTACTCGTCAGCCTTTGAATGCGACTGGTGTTATTGGCGAGTTCGGAACACTTTCCGTGGGAGCCAATGGAAATGGCTTGATTTACCAGTGGTACAAGAACAGCGTGTTGTTACCGGGAGCCACCAGTGCAGTGCTTTCGCTTCAGAACTTGAAAGTAAGCGATGCAGCCACTTACTACGTGGTAGTTAGCAATTCCAGTGGGAGCATTGCCAGTTCATCGGCTGTGTTACTTGTCCTTTCACCGATGTATGCTACGTCAGTTACACCCTGGCCAGGCTATCCGAATATCTGCACAGACACTCCCTTAACGATTGATTTTGAGCGGATTCCGGTTGTTGGCAAGAGTGGTCGAATTCGGATTTTTGATTCGGCAGGCAAGGTGGTAGATACCATTGACATGGCTGCGAATCCGCAGAATAAGATAATTGGCGGCACGTCTTATGCTTACTATCCGATCCTTATTACCGGCAAGCGGGCGAACATCTACTTACACCAATCCCTTCCTTTGAATGACAGATATTCAGTAACAATAGAACCGGGCGTGATTGTGGATGAGAACGGTGCACCTTGGGAAGGCTTTGCCGATCCCGGCCTGTGGAATTTTCGCACCAGAGTTAGTGGGCCTTCACCAAACGCAAAATCGTTAACCGTGGCAACAGATGATTTCGGCGATTTCTGTACGGTTCAAAGCGCCATTGATTTTGCCCCCGTGAATGGAACGCAACCATTTGTGATTCTGGTCCAGCCAGGGACCTATACAGAGATGAACTATATAGGTTCAACCAAGCCATTTATAACAGTGCGCGGCGCTGACCGCGATAGGACGGTGATTCAATATGCGAATAACGCCAACTTGAATCAAGGCAATTCACGAGCCATGTTTGGTGTGGATGCAACTGACTTTGTTTTGGAAAACATCACGTTGTGGAACACCACACCCAGACTTGGTTCGCAGGCTGAAGCATTTCGGGGGAACAACAATCGAATCCTATTGAATAAGGTAAACCTGAAGAGCTTTCAGGACACCTTGTTACTGCAGGGCAAAGCCATGGTGAACGATAGTTACATTGAAGGTGACGTTGATTTCATGTGGGGGGTGGGAACGGTGTTCGTCCAGAATAGCGAACTGCGCGGCACCACTTCTGGCGGTTACTACACCCAGATCCGCAATACGCAGGGGCAGAACGGCAACGTATTCCTGAATTCAAAACTAACATCACCGGAAGGTGTAACTGGAATGTATCTGGCTCGCATTGATCCAACGGTGTTTCCTTACAGCCAGGTGGCTTATATCAACTGCGCCATGGGACCGCACATTATTCCGGCAGGATGGTTATTGAATAGTGCAACCACAGCACCGAATGTCCAGTTTTGGGAATACAAGACCACTAACTTAAATGGATCGGCAATGGATGTAAGTCAGCGTGCCCCATTTTCACGTCAACTTACAGCGGCGGAAGCTTCGCAATGGAGTAATCCTGCGTTTGTACTCGGCGGCTGGGTTCCGTCGACTTTAAGTAGTCCTGTTGCTTTGGCAAAGCCTGGAGAAGCGGTAAAGGCCCAATGGACTGCTCCTTTGGAACGATCGAACGGTGCCTGGGTTGGACTCTTTAATTTCGGTTCGCCCGATTCGGCGGTGCTGGCAGCGCAGGCTATTGGCGAAGGAGCCATTGGTGAAGTAACGTTTTTTACGCCTTTACAACCTGGTCAATATGAACTGCGGCTGTTTCTGAATCTGGAACAAAAACAGGCAGCAGTGGGACATAGAATCAGAGTGCAATAAGTGTGTAGAAACACTAGGTTTCTTGACAATATTTACCGCCCATGACAATATGAGCGATGCACAACGATGTGCCGCAGTTTCGCCAAATGGTATGTTACAACTTACGAATCAGGCAGTCCTGCAAAGGTCAAAGGAGAGGTTAGTTGAACAGTAAATCGGTATGGGGTGCTTCGTCTGACTAATCGGGCACCAACAAATTCTTCGTCTGCACCGCTACCTTCGCCATCGAAGAACGAATATAGACCAGACATTGACGGCCTAAGAGCGCTTGCTGTTTTGCCAGTCATCTTGTTTCATGCCAACTTGTTTTCCACTGGCGGATTCATTGGCGTAGATGTATTTTTTGTGATCTCCGGCTATTTAATAACTCAAATCATTGAGCGGGAGTTGAAGGAAGGTTCCTTCTCCCTCCTTGTGTTTTACCAGCGGAGAATGCGACGAATCTTTCCTGCGCTGTTTGCTATGTTCGCCGTCTCAACTGCCATTGCCTTTTTTGGCTTGCCACCCAAAGAGTTACAGGATTTTGGAGAATCGCTACGGGCATCAGCGGCCTTTTATTCCAATATTTTGTTCTACCAACAGTCTGGATATTTTGCGCCACAAGCTGAATTTCAACCTTTGTTGCATACCTGGACACTGGCCGTTGAAGAGCAGTTCTATTTCTGTTGGCCGCTGCTGATGATGATTCTTAACCTGCCGGCAATGTCGAAATTGAAGGTGCCAGCTTCGCTCGCCATACTTTTTGGTAGTTTGTGGTTGAGTACAAACTGGGTGGCCGAAGCACCGAACGCAGCTTTCTACTTGCTTCCATCCAGAGCGTGGGAACTCGCGTTGGGCGCTCTGCTTTGTCTGCCGCCCGTCTCCAGTAGGTTGGCTCGACTGCCGCGAACG
>JAYWBH010000657.1:0-3522 GCA_043781815.1 Bryobacterales bacterium
TGCCGGTGTAGAACGCTTCATGCGCTGAATTCCATCACTAACAATTTCCATAACCACCGACGCCTGCATTTCAATGAGTGCGTCTACAATGGGCCAGTGCACGTCTTCATAAACCGGAGCTTCAAAGAACCGATCCTTCAAGCAGGCATTGGATTCCGGAGATCCCCAGGAAGCCAGGGCGAAGACTGCCACGCCTGCTAACATCACTTTCTCCTTCCCCGCATCCAGAAAAGATTTCAGAACAATTAAATCACCTTTCGCCCAGGCGTGAAGCAAAGTATTGATCTCATCCTTGAATGCGGTGGCCTTTGTGTGCTGTGCCCAAAACCTTTCTGCCAAACGCTGATGACGGAACAATAGCGTCATGGCTGCTAGTCGAACACCGGAATAATCCAGCCGCTTGGAAAGACTTCCTTCCAATGCAGGCCGCAACGGATGCAATGCCAACTGCAGTAAATGACCGGCAATGCGCATCTCAGAATGATTCAGAGCCTTGGTTGAATCTTCACTCAGCATGTACCCAAGCGCATCCACCGCCCGTTGCCGGGAACGCGCCTGCAGGCCACTTTGCGGATGCGACCACCATATAAGTGAATCGGCAAGCTGGTTGACAATCGCTTCTGGAATCACCTTTCCAGTGGCGTCTGCTTCACTCAGGCAGCGCGCCGCCAGTAACAAATGTTCCCCTTCACCAAATCCTAATTCCAGCAACATGCGTAACAATTCCGCAGGCTCATCCATTCGTCCGGCAAGCAACAACAAGACGGCTTCCCAACGACGTAAGCGTTCGGGACTTCCCAGACCAGAGACAATTTCCAGCAGTCTTTCCCGACGGTCTGAAGGCGAAAGGTTACTCAAGTAACATGCCGTGAAGTAGGCGTGGGCGGCGTTATAGCCGAATCTAAGTCCTTCCGGTCCACTTTCCACTAACAGGCGTGAAGTGATCATGCTGTTGCGGAACTGATCCAATGAAAAGTCACGTCCGCCTCGCACGGAACTCATCAACGAGTAAGTTTCTGCAAGTTGCAGGTTGGGGGCGGAACGGGAGTGTAACTGCCACGCCATGGATTCCATTAAAGCCCGCGCCAGGGAACCACAACCTGGCGCCAGAGAAATGGCACCCAATTGATCCTGCAGGATTCGGGCAAGAACATTGAATCGCGATTTCAGATTCAGTTGCTCCATGGAAGAGAATCGCAAAATGCGGCTGAGGATCCAAGGCACCCCTGCCAGATCGCGCAACGGGCCGGTGAGCATCTGAATGGTTTCTGGAGTCAGCCCGTCCTTGTGCTGCAGAAACGTTTTCAAAGTTTGTGGCCGCAAATCCTGAACTATCAAAACTGTTGTCAACGATTCGTTGAAGTACTCCGCTTTGAATGCCGATTGGTCCATGGAAATAAGCGCACAACGGTTTTCCGCCTGCGCTAAAAACTTCCAAATATTATTGAACCCTTTCTTCAAATCATCTGGTCCGACGTCTTCATCCGCATCCACAAGCAAGTGCAGCGCATTCGATTGCAATGAATTCCGCACCGAGCCTTCTTCAATGGCAACCCCTTCATCGCGCAGTCTTGTTTGCCAACCAGTTTCAATGACAGTAGTCGGATTTGAGCTATGGTTACAATCTTTCAGCCGCACCAGAATGGGCTGGGGACCACGACCACTGGGGTCCGCATCATGCGCTAACTGTACGAAAAGCCCCAGTAACAAGGACGATTTCGCTCTACCTCGGCCACCCACAAGAACCACAATTTGATTCTGTTTCGCACTGCTTCTCAATTCGTTCAACGCGGTTTCAGCAGCATCCATGCGCGTATCGGAGGTTGGGTCATCCAGTTGCTTACAGACCACCTTGATATCGCGAACCACTGACACTTCCACAGGAAACGGCTGCGTTACTTCACGAGTTGTAGCAAACACCTTCGCCAATGCTTGAATCGACCTGCGCAGTGGTTCCGGTTCCCATAATTTTTGATCGGCGCGCAGACGGGAGTAAAGCACGGGAATTGCCCAATCGCCTGCGCTCGCCTGAAATATGGCATTGCGACCAGAGTTGGCCGCCACATCCGCATCACCAGTTAATAAAAGTTGCTGGTAAAAGGCGGCTGCAAACATGCGGGCTGCGGTCATGCCAACCAGATCGCGCATGGCCACCACGGCGGGTGCACCGGCTTGCACAAACTGCGAAGCCAAGCCGCCCATCGGCATGGTTTTATCTTTAGGATCACTTAGGCAGGATTGCAGAAAGATAAGTCGCGGCTTGTGAGACATCCACTGATCAATCAACACTTCACGACTGGGATTTGCAGCGGCAAGTTTGCCCTGCTCATCCTCTAACATCAGAACGGATTGGTTACTAACAAAGTTACCGTGAGCGATCAGGTGCAGTACATGTTTATCCGAAAGATTCGCGTCAACAGATTCAATAGTTACTGGCTTGTTAATAACTAAGCAATTCAGTTCTTCCATGTCTTTCCGCAGTTGGGCAGGCAGATCGTGAAGACCGCACAGGATAGTAAGTTGCACCTGTTTTGCGCGGATCTCCAACTTCAGGGCAGTGAACAGAGTTTCAATTTCCTTGGCCACATCAATCGGCTGAAACGGATCTTTCAAGTCCGATGGGCTGGCGATGGCCAACAGTATCCTAAGCCCGAATTCCCGCGCTGTGGAATCGATGGAGGAGCGCAGCGGGATGAAGCGGGACACTGGCGACGCAGCGTTCACACCCACCGGTAAATGTCCTGATGGCAGCAGAAACTCCCACTTAATGCGGTGTAAGTCTACTGCCCAATCCTCTTCATTCAGCATGATGCGCAGGCGGACACGGGGAATGCTGCCAGCTGCAGAATTCAGAATGGTGTTCAAGTCAGGCAGACCAGTCAACAAAGTCGACCAAAGTGTTACACCGTATTCGCGGGAAGTTTCACATTCATCCAGCTTGTCGGAAGAAAGTAATATCGGCTTGCCCACGCACAATCCACCGCCATCAACCCACGCCTCAATCGGGTAAAGGCCACCGCTATCGGGTGCGTGAAATCTTAAAATTAGTTCACAGAAGTCATCAGTTGGCATGAGTCACCGACTTTACAACTATGGGTGCAGGAATAACTATACAGCGTATCAGTTATTTGTGTTGAATGATTTACCTTGTCTTTTTTTAACCTGTAAGCAGAAATTTGGACTCGTTGAATCCAAGGATGGAAAGGCGTCGTATTACAAGTTGAAGCCCATAAAACTGGGATAAAAACAAGAGGAAACCTTTTATGAACAAACGTAACTTTTTCAAACTAACAGGCGCTTTTGCCATGATGGCTGTAGTCGCTTTTGCAAAGAACCCAATGGTTGGCGGCAAAGAAATGTTCCCCACCAAAAACATTGTTGAGAATGCTGTGAATTCGGCTGACCACACAACTTTAGTAGCTGCAGTGAAGGCGGCAGGCTTAGTGGACACGCTTTCCAGCGCAGGCCCATTTACCGTATTCGCCCCAGTGAATTCCGCTTTCGAGAAGTTGCCTATGGGAA
>JAYWBH010000658.1:0-10601 GCA_043781815.1 Bryobacterales bacterium
GGCTACCCCGAATTGCGGGATTCCATCGCTCGGCACGTCAGTGCGACGCGTGACATTCAAGTAGGACCAGAGCATGTTTCCGTGGTCCCCGGCGGTAAGCCGATTCTGTTCTTTCCCATGCTCGCACTGCTCGATGTCGGTGACGAAGTAATTTATCCCAACCCTGGCTTCCCGATCTATGAATCCATGATCGGATTCTGCGGTGCAAAGCCGATCCCGATCCCGTTAGTCGAATCGCGCGATTTCAGTTTCGATCTGAATGTCTTGAAGGACAGCATCACCGATAAGACCAAAATGCTGATCCTGAATTCACCACAGAATCCCACCGGCGGCGTAATTCCAGCCGACGATATAAGAGCCATTGCCGACATGGTGCGCGAGCGCGACATCATCGTGCTGTCAGACGAAATCTATTCCCGAATTTATTACGGTGATGAAGCCCCGCTCTCCATCGCCAGCCTGCCAGGCATGCAGGAAAAGACGATTATCCTGGACGGCTTTTCGAAGATCTACGCCATGACCGGTTGGCGTTTAGGCTACGGTGTCATGCCGCTGTGGCTGGTCGATTCCGTCAACAAGTTAATGGTGAATTCCAACAGTTGCACGGCCAGTTTTACGCAGCGAGCAGGGATCGCCGCACTGGATGGTCCGCAGGATGAAGCCAACGCAATGGTAGCGGAATTCCACCGCCGTCGCGACGCGTTTTGTGACGGGCTAAACACCATCCCCGGTTTCAGTTGCCGCAAGCCGCAAGGTGCGTTTTATGCGTTCCCGAATATTACGGGGACAGGGAAAGGGTCGAAGCAATTGGCGGATGAGCTGTTGTATCAGGCCGGTGTGGCAAGTTTGAGTGGGACTGCGTTCGGGCGTTATGGGGAAGGGTATTTAAGGTTTAGCTATGCCAATTCATTGGACAATCTGATGGAGGCGGTGGAGCGGATCAGGCGGTTTGTGGTGCGGTAGGGGGTTAGGGTTCGAGGCGTTGGGCTTCGGGAATTGCTTGCCGCAATGAAGGAATGCAATGGTCAGGAACTGAAGTATTGCGCCGGGTCCAGGCATAGAACATTTCTGCAGCCGGTTTTACTCGGGGTCCAAGATCTGCCCATTTCTTGAAATTGGAACTTTCATCAACTTTCTCGCCGTTCAAGCAAAGAATCCAAGTCTCAATATTCCGATTGGGGATGAGGTGGATGATACGTTCGTCATGCGAGCGCGGAAAAAGATCGGTTTCTTTGAGAGCGTTCCCTAGTTGTTGATGTCGAAAAATAACACCGACGACATCCGCGTCGATTACAATGACGAGAG
Organism: Bryobacterales bacterium; assembly: GCA_043781815.1. Lineage (GTDB taxonomy): Bacteria > Acidobacteriota > Terriglobia > Bryobacterales > Bryobacteraceae > JANXSF01. The sequence goes on from JAYWBH010000658.1 coordinate 1,306, forward strand.
ATGTTGCTGCTTTCGCTGATCGCCACCGAAACTCTCCAACCTCTTTTGCATACTGCCTCAGCACCCATTGCTCCCCGCCACCAATTTCGAAGCGAATTTGGTGGATCGTGTAACCGAGCCGATATAAGTATTGCCTGATGAAACTCTGGTGCATGGCGTCTTCGGCAAGAACAACAATCTCAGAAGGCCTGTTCACTCATCCCACCCACGAGCTATAAGTTCTGAGGGAGAGAGGCTGCTCTCGGGATCGCCGATAAATTTTTCCACTCGGGCTGGTCCAACCCCGTCACGGACAAAACGAACTCCATTCTCTGGTGCCCACTGGTCGATGATTTCAGGGTGGTGGGATATCAAAAGCACCTGCCCATTCCCATCTTCAATTGCGTCTGATACGGCCGTCAGCCAAGGTTGGATTTCACGCAGCGACACGAAGTTATCTGGTTCATCGAGAATAACGGTGTAGCCTTTGGCAATTAGAAAATGCAGGATTGCATACAGACAAATAAGACATCGTTGCCCGTCTGACAATTCATCAAACCCAAAATCGGCGTCCTTTCCCTCAACTTGACCGAACCCGGCAACTAGCCAGCGTGATGTCTCTGAGTTTTCGAATTTGAGATTTCCAAAAGCGGCCAACGATGAAGATAGGCTTTTGCCCATGTCTATCATTTGGCTTGGGACATTCAGAGATAAATGCTTATACCACGCTGCAAAATTCGAGAGATCGGCTTCAGGGTCTGGCTGCCCATATTCTGCAAGAAGACCCATTCCCCGAGGATTGATACTAAAACAAAATAGCCCAGCCAGCCACTTCTTGAATCGCATCAATGCGGAATTACCTTGTCGCGGACTCATGGTCTCGAATGCTGAGCGACTTTCATTAAAAGGATAAGTAACTGTTGGCTCAAACTGTTCATTGAAAAGATGCACTTCTCCATTTGTGAAATCGAAGATCGTCCTCGTGTCACAAAGAAGGGTCTCAGATTGAACCTTCGGGATTGGCACATCGAACCAGCGGCCCAAAACTAATCGGTAAACAAATACCGCGCCTTCCAGTTGAACCTCCAACTCAAACGTTTGTTCATGTTTTGTCAACCAACGTGTTCTTTGATTCAGTGCCAAGACGTCTTCGGCTTTCTTCCCAACTATTGCGAACTGCCGAATAGCCAACATTGCTGCCAAGAAGGATGACTTTCCCGATCCATTGCCCCCCAAGATAAGCTGTTTTCTCGCGGGACGATATTCGAAATTGACGAAGCAGCGGAAGTTGTCGATGTAGACGCGGGTCAGCATTTATTCAAGTGTACATGCTAGTAATGAAGGCGGCTTCTCGAGGGAGAAGACAAAGAGACCAAACCAATTTTGTGGAGCGGCGGTAGCAAAATATAAAGTAGCAGGCTTGACCGACAATGTAAGACAAAAAACATGCCTATCAATTACTCGACCAGCTAGACCCAAGCCAATTATTCATTTGTCGTGAGACCGCTGGAAGTTATGGTCCACGATGATGACCATCTCACGGAGGATGACTTTCAGACCGTTGCCGCACCACGAAAGTACTTTCACAATCCATAGCAAAAACGCTATACTGCGGCATTAAAGCGCTCAAACAAAATAACACAATGACCAAAGTAAACGACCTTCATCAGAAATGGATGAAGAACAAAGAATACAAAAAAGCTCATGAAGAGCTTGCCCCGGAATGCGCGCTTGCCCGCACATTCATCAATGCTCGTGTCATCGCAGGGCTCACCCAAGAGCAGCTTGCGCAGCGCATGGCCACAACCCAATCCGTCATCGCCAGACTTGAAAGTGGGCGGACTCGGCCATCCACTCAAACCTTGGAACGACTGGCCACGGCCACCGGAACTCGCCTTAAAATCAGCTTCGAGGCTGAGGGTACGCGATCCTGATCTATACGAAACTTGGCTCTTAAAGAACAACTTTTCCTCGCGATCAAATATTTCAACTTCCACAAAACGGAATCAACACATCCCTCGGATGCTGCCAACCCGCCGAATGCGTTATTCTCGGGCATGGAGATCACCACGATTGGTGAATTACTGCATTGGTCCTACGCGAACCTTGCAATGGCGCACTCTGCCGTCACTGCAAAAGTTGGACACTACGGGCACAGGCAGTTCATGGTTCGTTCCCGCCTCTATGCAGGGCTAAATAAACGAACCATGAATATAGGTCCTCTCGCTGACGACGAACGCTTGAAGATGATCCTACCTCAAGCCTGCTGTTACTGCGGGAGTGATGACCATTTGTCGGTTGACCATCTGATTCCAACAAAGCGAGGTGGAGCAAATTCCGGGGATAACCTTGTTTGGGCCTGCCGTTCCTGCAACAGTTCAAAGTGTGCCGAGGATGCTTTAGAATGGCTCGCAACCAGAGGCCAATTTCCACCACTTTTTATTCTTCGGCGTTATCTTAAACTAGCAATCGCAATGAGCCACGAAAGAAACCTTATGAATATAAGGATTGAAGAAGCCCCAACGCTTCCATTCTCTTTGTCAGTAATTCCCAAAACATATCCATTGCCAAGCCAACTTAAGTTATGGGTGGTAAAAGTACCGTAGAAGTGCCCGATCTGTCGTCTGGATCAGTGGATATGATAAGTTTGCTAACGCAGTCGCCCTTCGCGGCCAGTTCGCCGTGAAACCTGTCGCTTTGGCGACGAAGGAGGCACTGGCAATATTCGGTGCCGCACATTAGCCGGTAACAAGCAAACCACATGATTCCCCGTCACTTCAAACAAAGGCGGTGGACAGCCTTCATTTTCCATCGTCCGCAGTATAGTCTGAATCCCTTGCCCCTCATTCTGTGCGAACTGTAGCTTCGTCAAGATCCATGCCAAACTCTGATTCCGCCAAATAGGCCGCGCCTTGCCTCTTACGAAATCCTCAACCTCCACCCCCAGCGGCAAAGAGCCTGGTGACACCATTTCAATCCGGTCCGCGAAGCAGGTAATCCGAGTCGGGTCCCGCACTTCATAGTCCCTATGCGCCAGTGCATTGATCATTGCCTCATGCAATGCAAGCTGGGGGTATTTCTGCGTATTCGGCGATTGAAGATTGGTTTTGTCCATTGCAATCGTTATCTGTTCAGAAAGCAGTTTACGCAAACGCCCGGCCTGATCAATCAAAGTACCGCCAAGTTCGTTCCGCTCCGAATATGGAACTTCAGCGCGGTCTATGCCCCGATAAACCGAGAACAGGGCAAACGCCCCTGGAATGTGTCTTTGGACATCTTTCCCAAACAACAATATGGCAAAATTCCTGGGCCGTAAAATGCCAGTAAGTGGTTCGCGAAAACAAAGTGGCGGGACCATCCAGTGCAATGCTTTTGTGTCAGAAAGGTATGGATCAACTCCAAGATCTGGGTCATAGAGTTTCAACTCCTGCAGCGTTACCCGCAACGCCAGCAGATCCAGGTCGTCCACAGTGGCAGTCTTGCATTCACGCCGATCCCATTCTTCAACATCACCCTTGTGCACCAGGAGTTGCAGCATGATCCCATTCCGCGCTTCCCTTGTTTCCCTGCCAATCCGCACAAAATATTTCCCGGCACCTTCGTGCCTTCGAAATAGATGAGCCTTGCGCGAAGCGGGCATGCTGAATACCAGCACGCGCCGGTCACCTGAGTCCGTAGCTAATTCATCAACCAATGGTGCGATCGATGGGGAAACACGATCTCTACAAGCCGTGAGGACCTTCCCTTCAACTTCCTTCAGCCTGTTGGCCGTAAGGCCCGTCATTACCACACGCTGAAATCCGTGCTCGTCCTTTTCTTCTTTTGCTCCACAAACAACATACCCGCCTCCAAGATTCGCCAAGTCGTTCGCAAACGCAGACAACGTCGCCACAACATCATCTGTGTCGGCAACATTCTCTTTCCATTCAACTTGGGCACTTTCTCTTGCAGAAAGTTCTTTTAAATTTAACGGCACATTCATATCATCGTCCTGAAGGCACCCAACTACTATGACATCACCGCGATACAGGTTACTGAGTGTGTTTCCCAAAATCCAGTCACAACCCATCAAAATACCCCCACGCAACACAATCCAAACACCTTCCACTCCTCCCAACCCACAAGAAATTACTCCCCTCCTGCTAACCTGAATTCAGAGAACGCAAAGGGCACGGCGAAAGCAAAGTCCTTGCGCAATTTATTTATGAGAGATAAGTTCCGGCCGGAATGCTCTTGTCAAAAAAGCCTCCCATCAACTTGGGAGGCCCTCGGATCGATTCGAGTAGCAGTAAACAATCAACGGGCCGCTTACATCGAAGTACTTGCGTTACTTACTTGGCTGGGGAGTCGAGTTAGTAAGTCTGTAAATCAGGCAGAACTGCTGGGCGGCAGTTTCAGCGAGCGACATGTTAGGCGGCCTCTCTGTTTCAATCGGAAAAAGCAAGCCTGATCGCAAGGCAGAAGTGTGCTCTTACCGATCGCGAATAATCCGCAGCATCCGCCGTAATGGCTCTGCCGCGCCCCACAACAACTGATCACCAACAGTGAACGCACCCAGATACTGCGGCCCCAGGTTCAGCTTATGCAAACGACCCACCGGCACCGTCAGCGTCCCTGATGCCGCCGTCGGAGTTAGATCCTGTAACGTGGCCTCTTTGCTATTCGGAACCACCTTCACCCATTCATGTGCACCGGCCAAGATCTGCTCAATGTCCGCCAGCGGGACGTCTTGCTTCAGCTTGATCGTAAGACCCTGGCTATGACATCGCATGGTCCCCACTCGCACACAGATTCCATCAATCGGAACTTGTGGATTCAACCCGACAATCTTGTTGGTCTCCGCCATGCCTTTCCATTCTTCTTTGGTCTGGCCGTTGGGCATGTCTTTGTCGATCCACGCCAGCAAACTTCCCGCCAGCGGCGCTCCGAATTCTTTAGTGGGAAAGCTGGCCGAACTCTGCTCCTCAACCAACATGCGATCCACATCAAGCGCATTCTGCGAAGGCGTCTTTCGAGTACGATCCACCAACCGGCCCATCTGCGCCACCAGTTCCAACATCTTCGCCGCACCACCACCCGATGCTGCTTGATACGTCATCGTGGTCATCCATTGCACCATGTCGCGCTTGAATAATTCACCCACTGCCATCAGCATTAAGCTGACAGTGCAGTTCCCGCCGATGTAAGTCTTCACACCGTCGGCCAGGCCCTTGTGAATCAGGGCACCATTCACCGGATCAAGAATGATGATCGCGTCATCGGCCATGCGCAGCGTTTGAGCGGCGTCAATCCAATAGCCTTTCCAGCCTTGCGCGCGCAACGGCCCGTAAACTTCTGACGTATACTCGCCGCCCTGGCAACTGATGAGAACGTCGCACGTGGCCAGTTCTTTCAAATCAGACGCGTGCTTTAACGGCGCACCTGCCGCCTCTGTGGGCGCAGTGCCTCCTGCATTTGACGTGGAAAAAAACACGGGCTCTGTGCCAACAAAATCGTTCTCTTCACGCATCCGCTGCATGAGAACGCTGCCGACCATGCCTCTCCATCCGATGAATCCGACTCGTAACATAACACTCCAATTGTAAACTTTAAGCGGCGGGTCCAGCTAACTTGGTTGTTGAATGGAAACTCTTTCTAGTTCATAACGGAACACGCAATTGCCAATGAAACCAGCATTTTCACGCCTGGAACCAAGCTATCGGCCTCTGCCGCTTCTTCCAAAGTGTGCGGACCTTTATAGCTGATGGCACCCACGGCTACAGACGGCTTGCCCAAACTAATGCCGATGTTGGCATCCGTCGCACCAGCGTCCGAAGGCTCCATTACAGGTATCCCCGGCTTGCGAAAGTGATTCGCCAAATCGGTAGCCGTGTGCACCAATGGGTGCGCCCGACGCTGTTCTGCAGACAGTGCGTTGCCATAGTCGATCCCCATCTTATTCTCCATTTTGAAACCCACTCCAATGCTTTCCGATGCACCTTTGGCCGCCGTCACCACCGCTGTACTCAAACGATCCTGCGTGCTGCTATCGAGCGATCGCAGGTCGACAGTAAACCACGCTTCCCGCGGAATAGCGTTCACCACCGTTCCGCCATTGATCATACCCACGTTGATCACCGGCAACTTAAATGCTCCAATGCCACTGGCCACTGGCGGCAGTTGGATTTCGTAAATCTTTTCAATCGCCCGTGCCACCGCGTGTGCCGGATTGGGTTGCCCACGGCTTTCCAGAGTATGCGCACCCTTCGATGTATAGATGAATTTGAGCTGGTCAATGCGGAACGCTCCATACCAAACTTCCGGCGAGGCCAGGTCCACAGCAACTACAAGGTCGGGTTTATAACCGCTCTTCGGAAGCCAGTGGCGCATGCCCATTAGGCCGGTTTCTTCCTGCACGGATGCCAGAAAAATCAGGTCCCCTTTAGTCTGGATACCGGCACGGTCCAGCGTCCGAAACATTTCCAAAGTTGCCATCAAATTTCCCGTATCGTCGCCAATGCCGGGGGCTCGCAAGGTGTTTCCATCGCGTTTAACTTTTAGCGGTGTGCCTTCCGGGAAGACCGTATCCATGTGTGCGGCGAACACTACCGATCGTCCACCACCTGTTCCTTTGCGAACTGCGCTAATGTTCCCCATGTCGTCCGTATGAATTTCAACTACGCTAAGTTTCGCCAGTTCGGCACGAATGTAAGTGCCACGTTTCTGCTCTTTCCCCGATGGGGCTGAAGTTTCAGTTAGACGAATCCATTCTTCAATCAACTGCGATTCACGGGCTTTCACAGAATCAAAAGCCTTGCGCAACGCAGGCTGTTCCAACATTTGCGGATCAAACCAAGTGGACTGTGCTTGGAGCAGGGATATAGTAAATAGCGTTGCAGTGCAGAGCTTCATGGATTCACTTATTATCGCAGGCTCACGTGAGATCGGCTTCCTGGACGATTATAAAAGGATCTCACCGGACATCAGAAACGCTTCCTGTTCCCGCACCAACACCTGTGCCAGCGCTGAGTCCACCAGTTCAAACCGAACCTCATCTCTGGGCCGCAACTGGCCGACGCTGGGAAGATCAACCGTGATCACATTCGCAATTTTTGGATAGCCGCCAGTAGTTTGCTGGTCTACAAATAGAATGATGGGGTCACCACTCGTTGGAATTTGAATCGCTCCCAAGGACACTCCTTCAGTAATCATCTGCCCGCCGAAGGGAGCTTCAATTCGCGCACCAGTAAGACGCAGCCCCATCCGGTTTGCATCATCGGTAACACGGTACGCCTTTGCATAAAAACCATCCAACGCCTCGGTCGTAAATAGTTCCGCTTGGGGACCCGCCGTCACTCGAAGCGTTTTTCTTGGAGCAAAGCGGGATAGCACTTCCGGCCTAACCGATCGATTCAAGAAAGTCCCACCTTGGCCAACTTTCAACAGGTCACCTTTGCGCAATGCCCTACCTTCAAATCCACCCAGGCCACTCAACACATGCGTCGAAGCACTTCCAGCAAACAACGGAACATCAATGCCCCCGCTGATGCACAGATAGCATCGCGCACTCACTTGCATCCCACCGATTTTTAACGTCTCGCCAGCATTCACAACGAATGATTGCCACATGGGCAAGCCACATTCTGCGCCAGTGATTGCCACTGTTGCGATATCGGAAAAAAGATAGGTTCCGCCCAGCAAAGTCATTTCCAGTGCTGCCGCATTTTCCGAATTCCCAACCAGTCGATTCCCCAAACGGAGCGCTATCGCATCCGCAGCACCTGATCGCGAAACCCCTACCAGGCCATATCCAGGGCGTCCCAGATCTTGAACCGTGGTAAACATGCCTGGTGACAAAACTTGAATGGTCATAGTGGCAGAAATCGAACCAGGTCGCCTGGTTCCAGCAAGCTCATGGGATCACGGTCCGGGTTGAACATCGTCAAAGGCGTTCGCCCCAACAAACGCCAACCACCGGGCGTGTCGAATGGATATACGCCAGTCTGATTTCCAGCAATTCCAACAGATCCGCCAGGAACAGACTTACGAGGAATTTCCAAGCGTGGTGTGGATAATTGAAGCGGTAGCCCAGTGAGATACGCAAACCCGGGAACAAATCCCAGGAAGCTGACTTCATACGTTGGCGCTGCATGCCAGTCTATGATTTGTTGTTCACTCACTCCGTGCCATTGAGCAACATCAGGCAGGTCCGGTCCATCGTAGTGAACCGGAATTGTGACAAGCCGAGGTTGCATCATAGCCACTTCTCCTATCACTTGAAGCAGACTTTCAAGTGCCGAATGCGAGGTGATGCACGGATCAAAAACAATCAGGATAGTGGAATAGGCCGGATGCAGATTCACCACACCCGGAAATCGTTGCTTGCCTAGCCATTGGGCCACTTGCGCGACCTTACCCGTTGCCGCTCCAAAATCAATCAGCAAAGATTGATCGCTTCCGTATCGGAACTGATAGTTAGGCGATGCCTGCAAGCACGCCACGCATATACGCGAACGATTCCTTCATCCCCGGCAACGGATCGTTGGCATTAATTTCGTATTCCAACATCACCGCGCCACTGTATTTCATGGATTTCAGCAGTCTGAAAATCTTAGCAATAGGCAAAGCACCTTGACCAACGGCCACTTGGCTATCTTTGTTCATCGGATCTTTCAGATCCTTCACATGCATATCGTGCAGGCGAACGCCAGCTTCCTTGATCGATTCCAGAATGTCGGTACCAGTGCGCGATGTATGGCCAATATCAATGCAAAGCCCCATACGCGGATCCATGTTCTTCACTTCTTTCAGCACGGACTGCGGAGTTGGGAAGGTCTTGTCCTCTGGGCCGTGATTGTGAATGGCTGCTTTGATGTTGTACTTCTTCACATACTTCTCAATAATAGGAAGTGTTTTCACAGTGGGCGCCATCACAATCAAAGGAAAGCCCATGGCCTTGGCGTAGTCAAAATTCAACTTCACGTCGTCTTCGTTTTCTGAATTGAAGGTGATGTTTCCGCCACCCAGTATCTGTAAAGCGGCGTCGTCAAAATCCTTGCGGGCAGCGGCCCACTCTTCTGGCGAGCTCTTAATCTTGGCATGGAATTCTTTAATGTTGACGTACTTTACATCCAATTCCTTCAAAGCAGCAATCGCCTTTGCCCGCGTCATACTGCGCAGTGAATAGGATGCAACGCCTAGCTTAAAGCCAGCCGACGCATCCATCGGGTGAGCCTGCAACCCTGAGGCAGCAAGAGGAAGGGCGGCTGCTCCACGGAGCAAGTCGCGACGGGAAAATGAAAAATCTTGGGACATCGCTTTTTAGCATATCAAATAGG
>JAYWBH010000659.1:0-10600 GCA_043781815.1 Bryobacterales bacterium
GTGGATCGCTGGTATATTCACTTCGACACACTGAATACCCGAAGCGGGATTTGGTCCTCAGGCACTTACCGGAGTGACAAATCCTTGAGGGAATGTTAAAAAGGGGCAGATGCCAGCCGCTGTGTTTGCTCCTATTTTTGTCGTCATTTTAATGGCCTTCCCCATGGTGGGCCAAGCCCAACACCCCAATTTCACAGGTAACTGGAAGTTAGTGCCACAAGCGAGTAACTTTGCAACGGCCGTTCCACCAAAAGCCATGACGATGAGCATCAATCATCGCGAGCCCGCTTTAATGGTGCGTTCCGTCACGACCACGGTACAAGGGGAGCAGGCGTCGGAGTATCGTTGGTGGACCGATGGCTACCCGTCAGCCAATACAATTCGCAGCATCGACTATAAGACGCTGGTGAATTGGGAAAGGGCAACGCTGGTGTCAAAGTCGAAGGCAACCACTCCGCAGGGTCCCATTGAGATGACTGACAATTGGTCGCTTACTGATGGTGGAAAGCGCTTGTCTATCAATCGGATTTTACGGGTCGGGGATCGCCAAGTGGAACAAACGTATTCCTATGATCGCCAGTAGTTTTCATTGCCTTTTGGGCAGATTGCTTATAGTACGGCGTAAATGTCGTAGGTGACTTCTGCTTTGGCCATATCCACCACTCCTACTCCGTAAGCCTGTATGCGATTCATCCATTGATAGGCCGGATGCGCAGTATAAAATCGCGGAGCGATGCGGATGGGGAATTGGGGTGTGAGGGTTCCGGCCAGAAATTGTTCATATGAGTCAGGGCCTGGGTCTGCGACGCCATTATAGACCGTATAGACAAGTGCCCCATCGTTCATTTCAAGGGTTGCGCGAACGTCCACGTTGGCCACTCCATCTTTGCGGATTACGATCCAGTCGGCGCCTACTGGAAGAACTTTTCCCTGACATCGGGGCCCGCTGATGACCCCACCCGCTATATAGAAATTGGCGCGAATTCCTTCAGCAACTGGCCCGATCACTTCAGGCGGCATCTTGAGGGTTACGGTGTAAGTGAAAAGGTGTTCAAATTTGGGTTCGGTCATAAGGGGGCTCCTTCGGATTTATAGTGTAAGTCTTCATAAAGTCTACACCAGGCATACATCCGTTTGTCCCTCGGAGGGTAGCGGTATCGGATATCCTGCGCGCCCGACTTTATCCTAAGGCGATTACTAAGAGGGTCCTAGGGCTTGTAACTGATTTGGACCTGAACCTTGCCGTGATCTACTGATGATGTTAGCTATTATGCCCGAATTAAAACGGAAACTCGTACCCCTTCTGGGAATTGCATTTGTGGTAGCCATTGTCGCTACTGGCGTGTTTTACGGCCTGTTCGTCGGGGAACTGAAAAGTGCCACCACGCTCATGTCCAACCAAACTATTTTAGTGGCGGCAAGAGATTTGCCCCGCGGCAAGCAACTGGAAGCGTCTGACTTGAAAGCGTCTCGATGGGCTGGAGCGGAGTCCCTCAAGGGCACCTTCACCCGTCCTGAACAAGTGACCGGCAAGCCGCTGCTGTTCAATGTGAGTCAGAACGAACCCATCACGGAATCGAAGTTAACGGCCAGCGCCAATGCTGCCCCGCTAGTACCTGCGGGCATGCGTGCCGTTTCGGTTCGAATTCAGGAATCGTCGGGATTGATGCCGTTTTTGAAGCCAGGAAACCGGGTGGATATTCAAATGGTTTCGTCTCTCAACGCCCTGCGCACTATTTTAGAAAACGTGGAAGTGCTCTCTATCAGTTCCCCGTCGTCCAACGTGCCAGGTTCGTTAGTCAGCATCCTTACTCTGTTAGTGACTCCAAATGAAGCGGACCGGGTGGCCTTGGCCGATGCCACGGCAAAGCTTCGTCTTCTGTTACGAAATCCAACTGACAAAGACGCCAGCGGACGCACTGCCATTGAGTTAAGCCGTGTGTTACAGGAAACGCATTTGCAGCCCGCGCAATTCACTTCCGCATCCACTTCGATTGCCGCGCAGACCTCGTCTTCGCAGCCCAATGCGGTGGTCGTCCAGCCTTCCAATCGGATCGATTTTGAGGTTCGAGTGATGAGTGCCAGTGATCAGGGAATGGAAGCACTCAACGCCAAACTCATTGCATCACGAATCCCGGGACAGCTATCGGTTAGCGCCTTCCGTCAGGGCAGCAACGCTCAGGCCATGGTGCGTCAACTGGTCGACACCAAACAGTTGGAAATTCTCTCTACGACTTCTTATGTCTCGGTCAACGACCGTCAAATTTCTGTTCATCCGGGCACCACCTGGAATCCGTCGCCTGGGCTGGCTTGTGGTTTGTTCCTCAACCTGCAACCAACCACAAATGGGAAGTCAATCCGGTTGAGGGTTCAGCCTGAAGTGACCGTTCCTCATGGGCCGGAAGTGGAAAGTCGGCGCATTTCGACAGAGTTGAATTTCGAGGATCCTTCCAGTTTTGCAGTGACCGGTTGGACCATGAAGAACCAGGCGCAAACCCTTTTGGACAAGCTCTTTCCCACACAATGGACGAACAAGGAAAATCGTGACTTGATCGTGGTAGTTACCCCAAGCTGGCAATCCACCCAACAGCATTTAGTCGCAAACACCAGCTCTCAACCAACAGCCCCCACTAAGCCATGACCGCACTGCCCGCGCTTCTCGTCTTTATCGGCGTATTTCTGGTGGCCAGTCTGGCGGTCGTCATTGCTTCCTATTGGCAGGATCGCGGTGGTGAATCGGTTCCCGTGGAGGCCCCTGCTACAGATGTGCCGGTGCTTCTTCGTGAAGAATCGCTGAGCACTATTTCCTTGTGGGAAGATCTGCTGAGTCATTTGGATGTTGTCGAATCGCTGCAGCGGTACCTTGTTGAATCTGGCTTGAAATGGTCGGTTGGTCGAGTCACCGCCACCATGATGTTGACCGGTACCATTTTTGCGGCGATGGTGTCTGAACTTCCCTGGCTGCCCTCAGGAATTTCTCTGGTCGCCTTTGCTGCCGGTGCCTCTGTTCCATATCTATTCGTCATGGCCCGACGCAAGTACCGCTTTAATCAACTGGAACAACAGTTTCCTGATGCGCTCGATTCCATAGCTCGTGCTTTGCGTGCCGGTCATGCGCTGGCCGGTGCACTGGAGCTGCTTGCCCAGGAATCTCCGCAACCCTTGCGCGCGGAAATCAAGCGCGTGGTGGATGAATACAAGCTTGGGTCCAGTTGGAATCTGGTGCTAACCGGTTTTGCCGAGCGCATTCCGCTTCTTGAAGTTCGGCTATTTGTGGCGGCAGTTTTGCTGCAGGCGCGGACCGGCGGAAAACTGACCGAAGTTCTGGAAAGACTTGCTGAGACCATCCGCGATTCCATCTCGCTTCGTGGCGATGTGCAGGCCATTGCCGCCCATGGTCGGCTCACCGGGCTCATCCTCACAATTTTGCCGATCGCCATTGCTGGCATCATGTATTTTTCCAGTCCGGGTTATTTGGATATTCTTCTTGTTCATCCGCTGGGACCCTTACTGATCGCTTCCTCTATAGTTTGTCTGGTGCTTGGACACTTTGTGATCAAGCGAATTGTTGCTATCAAAATTTGAGCTCCTGTACCTATGCATCTGCTTCTTATTGCCGCGTTCTTCCTGTGCGTCCTTACGGGAGTGGTGTTTGTTGGCGTTTGGTTCAGCACACGTCAGGAATCTGCCGGGGTCACTTTCGATCAATCAGTTCCAACGGAACGGGAAATCGCCAAAGAATTGCTGCAGGAAACGGTGACCAGGGTTGGCCAGGCAATGCCCAAGGAAGCAAAGAAAACTACCCGCATTGAAAAGCAGTTGGAATACGCTGGCTATCATCACCCCAACGCCATTCATACGTTTAACGGCATTAAAGCCACCTGCGCATGCCTCTCTGCTCTGCTTGCCGTCATTTTGGGAATATTCATGGATGGAAGTTTTGATATGGCCATCATGCGCGTGATTGCCATGGCAGGGGTCGGTTACCTGTTGCCGGAAAGAGGGTTAGACCTGATGGTGCGCCGTCGTGCATCCCGCGTTCGCTCGGGGTTGCCGGTGGCTTTAGATCTGCTGATTCTCGGTGTGGAAGCTGGACAATCCATTGATTCCGCCTTAATGGAAGCGAGCCGAGAACTTCGCAACGGATTTCCCGATCTTGCTCAGGAATTCGCCTGGATTCAAATGGAAATGAGCACCTCCATCGGTCGTGCCGAAGCATTTCGAAATCTTGGTCTGCGCAACACAGAACCGGAAATTAAGCGGTTCGCCCAAATTCTTGTCGATTGTGACCGCTTCGGCACCGGGCTTGCCGGAGCATTACGCACCCACGTCCGCTATCTTCGCATCCGCATGCGCCAGCAGGCTCGGGAGGCTGCGCGCAAAGTGGGTGTCAAGCTGGTGTTCCCCGTCTTCTTCCTTATCTTTCCTTCCGTGCTGCTAGTCACTCTTGGGCCAGCGGTACTTCAATTGACCACTCAATTGGCCGTCCTGTTGAAGGATTAAAACACCACCGTACCTATTTGTTGTATCTTCAGGGAATGCAACTTTCCCGCCGTACTGTTCTCAGTGCCCTTTCTGCGGCTTCCGCTCTGCAAGCGCAACGTCCCAGGCTGCCCAATTGGAAGCCTAAATTGGGCGTATTGTGCTCCTATTCCGACGCCAATCTTGAATTTGTGAAGTCAGAAGGCTTCACCAGTATGCAACTGCGTCTTGATCCCGATAAGTTGGACGATGCCGCCATTCAAGCCATCAACGACAAGATCAAGCGTGCTGGCATTTACGTGTCTTCCCTGGCTTGCGACGGCAATCACATTGATCCCGATCCGGCGGCCAGAGACAAACAAAACAAGTACGCTGCCAAGTGCATTGAACTGTGCGGCAAGATGGGCATTCCGGCCATCGGCGGACAATCGGGCACTATGAAAGGGCGACCGCTGAACGAACAGGTGGACGAAATTGTTCGCGTTTACAACGAAAAATATTTCGCGTTATGCGAAAAGAACAAAGTGCGCATTCTGTGGGAGCCTTACGCTGGCGGTCCTAACATTGCCACTGGCCCAGTGGGTTGGGAAGCATTGTTCAAGGCTTTCGGCAACAGCAACAACGTCGGCCTGCAATTCGATCCATCGCACTTGGTCTGGCAGTTTATGGACCCCATCCAGGCGGCACGTGATTTTGTCGATAAGATTTACGATGTCCACTTGAAGGATACGGAAATTCTGTGGCACGTCGTGCGCAAGGCGGGGATTCAGCCGGTGAACAATGTGCGCTGGTGGCGTTTCCGCGTGCCCGGTCAAGGTTCAGTGGATTGGAAGGGATTTTTCGCAGTACTGGCCGAAGCTGGCTACACCGGCGCTATGAACATTGAAAATGAAGATCAGTTTTACTACCCACCCTACGAGCAGGGGAATTTCACGGAACAATACAAACGCGGCTTCCGCATGGCCCACACGTTTCTAAAAACAATCGTTCCGCCAGTGACCGCCTAGCAGCGAGGACTAGAAGGGCTTGGTTGTTATCAGCGTGCATCGGCGTCCATCCGCGGCCCAAATTAATGGCCGCTGATGGACGCTGATGGACGCTGATAACAACAATTAGACACTGCCTAGCTTCCAACTATAACTTGCGGCTGAGCAGGCCAAGGACTGTCAGCCCTGCCCCTAGCATTAGAAAGCTGGCTGGCTCTGGTGTTGCGCTGCCATTCACTGAACCGAACACTACATCGTTACCGCAGGGCGTTGCTGATTCGAAGCCGAAGCTGAAGTTGCCATTTAGAAAGTTGCGGAATGCCGCATCGGTATTCACTGTGACAACCGTGTCGAAGTGGTGCGCACCCAGGTTATGGGTAGTGACGGAGCCAGTTCCAATCTTCACGTCATGTCCAGTCACCTTGTACAGGCTGCCCTGTTGCATTCCGCTTTGGCCGCTCATAGCCAGGTCGTATCGAACGGAATTGTTGCTGAAGAAGATGTCGCCAAAGTTGCCGGAAAATCCACCGTTGTGGTTGTAGTCTATCTGCACCGTCAACTGATTTGTGGTCGTATTGAAATTGCTAAAGACAAAACTGTGAATCTGAAATCCTGCCGGATTCCCTCCTGAACCCAATGCACCGGTAAAGCTGGCTGGGAAAACTATAGCGAAAGCAGGTGCTACCAAGGTCATGGAAAGTGCGGCGAGTGAAAGTAAGTTTTTCATTGTTTTGTCCTGAACCAAGAATGCGGTCCAGGACTGCTAGGACGTATAGCTATGTAGTTTCAATTGAATCGGTACCTCTATTCCGTACTGTGACAGAACTTAAAAAGTACTTAACGCCTAAACTAACATTTACCTTACTGATAACAAGCTGGTTACTAAGTCCTGCGAACCGGTGATTTTCAGGATCTCACGGAGGCTAAGTTTGAGTAGTATTTGGAAATACCGACTGATCTCCCGTTGTGCTGGTTCAGTCGACAGACGGTGTTTTGTTAATTACATCAATGACCAGGGTTTCAACTTCTGCTGTCCCTCGCTCCAGCTTTAGGCCCAACTGTTCTTCGACGGCGGCGAATATTGAGGGTCCGCGGAGACCGTTGGCTTCAGTCTGTGTACCTTCGGGACTCCACTTGAGCGAAAACGCATGCCGCCCGTCGATGTGGGTTTTCTCCATCAACGGACGGTCAAGAAAAGTAGACAATTTGGCGGCAAACTCTTCAACGGTCGCATTTGGGAGGAAAAATGAACGACGATAAATCATATTTTGTTTATGGAAATTCAAAGATTCCGCTGCTTTGTTTTGCATAATTCCCTTACGGGCCGCCTCATCTTTGGCTTCGGGCAGTCTCTCTGCCTGACTCACCTTCGATCCGGTCTTTGCAATAACCAAATTGTAAACAGGCAACCGCTTGAAGTCATGGTGAACTTGCATTTGAAATCGTTCGAGCAGAAAACCTTGAAGCATTAGTCGAAACTGTTCGGTACTCGAGCCGGGATTTATTTTCGCGGATACGTTGTACCGCTCGTTCTCGAGCCAATTGGGTCCGGAAATTTGGTTGGCTTGAATGTTGAAGGCCCTCATTAGCAGCATTTTCAATGTTCCCCCATAACAGTCGAAACGATTAGGGCTCTGAGTTCCCGGTCCGCCTCGGATTCGAATCTGCTGATCAAGGGAACCATCGGGAAACGGCATGCTCAATTCATCCGGGGCAATGCGGCGGATCGACGCCACCTCGAAAACCGGCGCTAAATGTGTCTGCGACAAACCGGTGGCGATTCCAACACTGTAAAATATTGTTAAGGCGTACAATCGATGCCCCGGTTCGATGCGGAGGAATTGCCTAGTTCTTGCAAAGTGAGTCGATTGCATTCATTACCTCCGTTTCTCTCGATTCAGACAACTTTCCCACCCAGATACCGCGAACCGTTTGAGATGCATCTTGCACCACAAGGGTGGGCGTAGCAAAAACACTAAGATCCGCAAAACTGACCATCTCCATCCCATCCGCAGTGAAGGCGTGCGCATTCAAGTAGGACACCAATTCCTCACGACTCTCGCGATCTTTCGGCCCAAGCGCCATAACTCTAACTTCGCAGGGAGTAGTGGATCGCGATTGGGAAAGCCGCCTGTAAAAATCGAAGCTCTCCGAGCAAAAATGGCAACTTTTCGACAAAAATAATCCTACCGTTCCTTTCTTACTCGGACCCAAGGCGCCGGGCAAGTAAAGAGGCTTCCCCATAAACCTTTGGGTAAATAACAAACTCGTCGGCCTGGGGGCCACAGTGCGGTCATAGACATTCTTGCCAATAACCAATCCGGCTACAATCATTACGGCAATGTTCGAAATGTTTTCAAAGCTGGTCATTTACGTCCTCTCCGAACTCACTGTGGTCCAAGGCTTCTTTGATTTCAAGGCATCGCTGAAGTGATGGGAAAAAGTTGCAGGATAACTTCAACACGCACAGGTGTTACCGCCGCCGTTTTGTCCATCTTCACAGTAATAACCCCAAACTGTACACGTTCCACCATGGCAATCTTGGACGGGATCTGAGCAAACTGTACACGAACCACTTGTTTGGCAAGCTCCAAACGCGCTTTCTGGTTGATAAAGGGTCGCTAACGCTATGATTAGCATTGTATTTCGGGCAAGAATTGAATTTTTCATGAATAGAATGTAACACCATTTCTCACCTTTAATCAATAAGAGTTTTGTTTCGTCTCAAATTCGATAGTCACTCTCGATAGTTGTCAGAATGTCTAATGAAAACACCGCCGACGGCCCCGATTTCAGAGGTTCGTAATGACGGAATCGCCTCGTCATAGACCTGTTGAATGGCCTGGGAATGTACTTCAAGTGAGAACCTACTTATGGCAATTCGTCTAGCGTCTGCTCCTAGCCGCTTGGCCAAGTCTCGGTTCTCCGATAGGACTAGGAGTTGTTCCGCGAGGGTATCAGAACCACCTGCTTCAAACAAGAAGCCATTTTCCCCTTCTGTAATCATCTCCGGTAGACCACCGGACCGGGTCACTAGCATTGGGCGGCCCATAGCCATCGCCTCGAGAACAAAACACCCGAGCGGTTCGTTTTCGGAGCAAAGGACGCCTGCATCGGCTAGTGTAATCATCCACTTTGAGTCTGGTATGAAACCTAGCATCCGTACTTGCTCCGAGATGCCAAGACTATTTACCGCTATCATTACCTCATTTAACGTCGAGTGGACTCCCGCGTCTCGGTCACCCGCTAAAATCAATCGGAGGCGTCGATTTTTCTTGAGAGCCGTAGCGAACCCGCGAAGCAAAACGTCGTGCCTCTTATAGGCGACGAATCTAGCAGCACAAAGAATGACAAAATCTTCATCGTTAAGTCCTAGCATTTGACGAGCTCTTATTCGGAAGTTTGGTTCCTCCGGCTGAAAATGGTGCACGTCAACACCGTCATATACAACTCGAATTTTGGCAGGGTTGACCATTTCTTCGACCAGTTTATCCTTCACGAATTGAGATACTGCCGTCACCAAATCAGCGGCTATAAAATGGTCATGCATTCCGTCGAACTTTGCCAAGCGAGCCCATTGAACATGTGAAATCCCTCTGGAACGAGCGTGAGCCAACAGTGGAACGCCTACGAATGCATTGCAGTGTAAAATCTGTGGAGATACTGCATCCAATATGGCGCCACTCAGCAAATAATTCGGTATGGTCGAGGTCGAAAAATCTTGATTTGGACAATGAAGGACAACCCCCTCAGCTTGCATTCTTTGAGAAAAAAGCCCTTCGTGCCCGACAAGACAGTGCAGCGGCCGAGACTGGCACTTGAGGGATCGTGCTGTAGAAATTAGTGCTTGCTCACTCCCGGAAAAGGCACTTGGATTTGATGCGAAGAGAATTGTACGCTTAGAGAGACTTTGCGACGAGTTGGGCCAACTACTTTTCCTATGCTCATGCTCCCAATCTCTGATCAACTGTTCACGAAGCTCTAGCAGGGCATTTCCAGGAGTGCCTCCAACTGACGCGCTGATCGCAGCTTGTATTCGCGAGAGGTCACGCTTTGAGAAATTCGGAATCATTCTGGGCACATTTCGCCTGTCAAGACTGCAAAGCGAAAGGAAACTGAGTCGTAGTACCGCGAGTCCGTCACTCATCGACGCCGCGACTACGCCGAGATTGGAGAGAACGGAATGGGGATCGCTGTTTGACAAAAGGTTATCGGGAAGAGCTGCAAACAAGTCGAGCGCCTCTTGCTCGCAAATGGCGGCGAACAAGGGTGTAGGCAGATCAACACAGAGCGTGAGGTGGGTTTTAGCTTGCGAGTGAATCGTCGTCAATTTGGCGAATAACAAAGCTGGAATAAGTTCCAAACCAAGCAACCCGTGAACTAACATAACTCGTTGCTTGCCTAGACGTCGTGCTGTTAGTGCAACCGACTTTAACAAATTTCCGCTCTCAGCGATCGCCACTTCAGCCCCAGCGGCAGACACGAGTTCTACAATAATTTCAGGGCAAGGCTGTTCCAGGAGTGCAATAATTGGCCACTTTGACCGATTCTTTAGGCCTTCTAAACAGGAAAAGAGGAGATTCTGATCGTTCACCTTTCTCATCCAGCCGAAATCCATAAGAGTTGAGGTCACGTGTCCTGCCAACAAAATACAGATGCCAGTCTCTTCCGCAGATTCGGCGGATTTCCGCCCGGAATGATTGTGCCGCATTGGCTCGCCTCCATGCTTCAAATAAAACAGTTGCTTGCTGAATTATATAGCTGACTCAGCCATATCTCGAGTCTAAAAGAATAGTAAACTCAAAAATCGGCAAATGTTTGTGATTGCGGCAGCGTTCGACAGGCTACAGACCCCCAGCATTCGGGGGCAGCCCGAGTGCAGCGCCTTCCCGCCGCTGATGAAAAAATCTGCTCGACCAGTTGACAGACCGTGATCACAGATGCGAGAGGAGGTGCTGAAAGAAGCGGAATTCTAGACAAGGTATGAGGAATTGTATCAACATGCGGCCTTGAACTGACGTACAACGTCTTAGATGGGTGTGCGACATGGAAGTGTCGATTCGCGGGATTGCTTTTTTAATAGCCCATAACCTAGCGTAGTGATACGCTAGGTTATGGAGGTCAGACATGCT
>JAYWBH010000660.1:0-3514 GCA_043781815.1 Bryobacterales bacterium
GATGCAGCCTGTTTAATGTAGGCCGGAGTAGGGATGTTCGATTCGCCGAAGTAGAGCTTCAGCACGCCATCCATGGTCATAGCAACTTCTGCAAGTTCCCGAATGCGGGAGTGAGGAATAGCCAGGGCACTGGCTGCAAGTTTGGGCACTGTAGGGTTAGCCTCTATGTTCTTTTTCGCGCATCAGTTCTTGAATGTTCACTAAATGCGTTGGGTAGTTGCCGGTGTAGCAGGCGTAGCAAAAATCGCGATTCCCATCTTCTACTGATTCAGCCAATCCGGAAAGGGAAAGATAGCCCAACGAATCGGCTTCGACGAATTTGCGGATCTCTTCCACGGTATTATTCGCGGCAATGAGTTCGCGCTTAGTGGGTGTATCCACTCCGTAGAAACACGGCGAAATTGTGGGCGGGCAGGAGATGCGCAAGTGCACTTCGCGGGCACCAGCTTGGCGTACCATGCGTACAATTTTGCGCGACGTGGTGCCACGCACTAAGGAATCGTCCACCAAAATCACCCGCTTGCCTTCCAACAAACTACGCACAGGATTCAGCTTCAGCTTGACGCCGAAATCGCGAATGGCTTGCGATGGTTCAATGAAGGTCCGTCCCACATAATGGTTACGAATCAGAGCCTGCCGAAATGGAATCCCGCTTTCAGTGGAATAGCCCACGGCTGCGGCGACTCCGGAATCGGGAACAGGCACTACGACGTCGGCATCCACTGGATGTTCCTGCGCCAGACGGCAACCCATTCGTTCGCGCGAACCCATTACTGGACGACCAAAAACCATGGAATCAGGGCGTGAAAAATAGACATGTTCAAATACGCAATGGGCAAGATCGCGCACTGGGGCATAGCGTTCGCGGGTCATCCCTTCAGGTCCTACAATTACCATTTCACCTGGAGCAACATCGTTCATGTAAGTGGCATTGACTAAGTCGAACGCGCACGTTTCCGATGCGAATAAGTAGGCGATCTTGTTTCCCGATAACTCCATTTGCCCCATTGCTAAGGGTCGAAAGCCGTGTGGGTCACGAGCCACAATGAGGCGATCATTCGCCAAAAACACCAATGAAAACGCCCCTTCCAGTTGCAGTAAGGCTTCTCGTAGAGCTCCAGCCAAAGTGCGTTCTCGAGATCGGGCGACTAAGTGCAGAATCACTTCCGTATCGCTGGAGGCTTGAAAAATAGACCCATCCGCTTCCAGTTCGTCGCGCAGTTCTTTGGCGTTGGTGATGTTCCCGTTGTGCGCCACCGCGATCTGCCCTTTGTTACAAGCCACGCTGAACGGCTGCGCATTTTTGAGCGCAGTATCGCCAGCAGTGGAATAGCGTGTGTGGCCAATGGCCATGTTGCCGGGAAGTCCACCTAATACTTCGGGGGTGAAAATATCGGACACCAATCCCATGGCCTTATGGGTGTAGATTTCGCGACCATTGGATACAGAAATGCCTGCTGATTCCTGGCCGCGATGCTGCTGGGCATACAAGCCCAGGTAAGCCAGATTGGCCGCTTCTGGATGGCCATAAACAGCCATTACTCCGCATTCTTCTTTCAGCTTGTCATCACTTGCGTCTTCTGAGCTGAACCTTTCATCCCACGGTGTATTAAGCATGTAGTTTTGTTTCGAGCGCTGTTTCCCAAGTTGATCGAAGCTCGCCCAGAGGCAGGTCGAGCAAACCGTCTACAACAAATCTATCCACAATTGTACTGCCTAACCGCACCACTTCAACATTCAATTCTTTACCCAGAGCCACTACCTTTTCCACCTGAGAAGTACTCACCAGAATCCGGGAAGGCCCTTCATGGAACAGCGTGAATTCCGGCCGCAGCTTACTTTGCAATGCCACTTGGCAACCCACGCCGCCAAAGGAACATTCTGCCAGTGCGACAGCCAGACCGCCTTCACCAACATCGTGCGAGGATTCCACCAACCCATCACCAACAAGCTTGCGGATTGCCGCTTGCACTTTCTTTTCCTCAGCCATATCCAGCTTGGGTGGCATGCCCCACAATGTTTTCAAAATGGTGTTGGCGTACTGTGTGCCACCGAAATGAGTGAGGTCGCAATCGCCCATACTTCCGATTAACAACACATCCAAACCAGCCTTGGGGAACACGTTCTTCACCGGAGCTTCTGTCTTCATCAGCCCCACAATTCCCATTACCGGCGTGGGCAAAATTCCTTCCCCTAACGTTTCGTTATACAGGCTGACGTTGCCGCCGGTGATGGGAGTTTCAAAGAATACACAAGCCTCTGACATGCCTTCAATGGCTTCAACCAACTGCGCCATGATTTCAGGTTTTTCAGGATTGCCGAAGTTCAAGTTGTTGGTTGCAGCCAAGGGCAGGGCACCCACCGTAGACACGTTACGACAAGCTTCGGCCACCATCAACTTGGCCCCTTCCCGAGGTGATAAATAACAGTAGCGGCCATTGCCATCCAGCGATACGGCCACCGATGAACCAGTCTCTTTCACGCGCACGATCGCTGCATCGTAACCAGGACCTGCGATGGTGTTGGTGCGCACCATAAAATCGTACTGCTCCCAAATCCAATGCTTGCTGCAAAGGTCGGCGGAACCTAGCAACGCTTTCAGATCGGCACCCAAGTCCAGACTCTTGAATTCAGGTCCTTCCATGGGAACATTGCGCGCTGGCTTGGTGAAGGGGCGGGTATAAATGGGGGCTTCGTCGGCTAGGGCACGGTTGGGAATTTCGGCTACCAGCACTCCGTTGTGACGCACGCGCAAAATACCATCGGCAGTGACTGTGCCAATGATGGCGGCATCCAGACCCCATTTCTTAAACACGTCGAACACTTCTTGCTCGCGCCCTTTGCGGGCCACCAGCAACATGCGTTCCTGCGATTCCGACAGCATGATTTCATAAGCACTCATGCCCGTTTCCCGCTGCGGCACTTGCATCAAATCCACTTCCATACCGGTGCCCGCGCGGCTACCCATTTCACAAGTAGAGCAGGTGAGTCCAGCAGCGCCCATGTCCTGAATGCCTTCAATCGCGCCGGTTTTCATGGCTTCCAGACACGCTTCTAAAAGCAGCTTTTCCATGAACGGATCGCCCATCTGCACGTTGGGACGATGCTGTTTCGATTCTTCAGTGAACTCGTCAGACGCCATGGTCGCGCCGTGAATTCCGTCTTTACCAGTCTTCGCACCCACGTAAATAACCGGATTCCCCACGCCTTCCGCACGACCCAGAAAAACTTCGTCAGCCTTGATCACGCCCAAAGCAAACACGTTCACTAAAGGGTTGCCGTTGTAGCTGGGGTGGAACGTGCATTCCCCGCCAACCGTTGGGACACCAAAGCAGTTTCCATAGTGAGCGATGCCGCTGACCACACCTTCTAAAATGCGCTGATTGCGTTTGCCATATTCAGGATCATCTAACGGGCCAAAGCGGATGGCATCCATCACAGCAATGGGCCGTGCACCCATGGTGAAAATATCGCGCAGAATGCCGCCGACGCCTGTGGCCGCGCCTTGAAACGG
>JAYWBH010000661.1:0-3513 GCA_043781815.1 Bryobacterales bacterium
TCTGGCGACCAGTAGGCGGAGGCGACTTTTCCTGCGGCAGTCTTCAATCGGCGATTCTGTTTGCCGTCATGGTGCACTAACCATATGGCATTGTCAGCCAGATAGAGAAAGCTGGCCCGCTTGGGACGGGAACCGATCAGCTCAATGGGAAACGGTTGTTCCGCCAACGTATTTGCCGACCCCTTGCCCAATGAGATCATCCGCAGTCGATAATGGCCATCTTTCACTTCAACCGCAAAAGCATTCATGCCATCGTCAGCAACGTGCAAACCGGGATAATGCCGCCAGTCACCGCTGGATTCGTAAACTACCCGTTCCTTGCCCACGGACATGGGTCCCACACACAACCGTTCCTGGTCGAAATAGGCGATGGACCGATCTTGTGGCAACAGAATTAGCGAATCAGGATCGAGCGATTCGCACTGTGTAAGCTGCCGCCAATTGCCGTTTTTGATATCCATGCGGAAACCTTCCAAGGTCCCCGTGCGATTGGATGCGAACAGGTAGAAGTCAGAATGCCGGGAAACAATGCGGGCGGCGGGAGCAGGCAGGAAACTGGAATATGCCGCGCTGGTTAGACGAACCACTTCAAACTCAGTGGCCGGGTCTGGATACTTGCCTCTATCCGAGGGCAATTCCTGACCTTTCCCAATTGAAGCGGCTCGGCTGAGGGCAGGAAGAAGGCCTAGAACCGACCTTCTTGTCCAAGTGTTCATACCATCAGTATACAGCTTGGTTATTTGGCAGCGGAGTGATCGGACTTCATGTGATCACCCAACAAGTCCAACCCAAAGTCGCCTTCGTAATCGCGCCAAACCGAATGGACGTGATTGTTATTGTTTTGTGTGTTGTCGTATTCAACCAGGAACGTTGGACCCTGCACACGATAGTAATGCGGTCCACCGCGTTCAGCCACGCCAGCCCAGGCAAAGTTGATTTGTGAGCCAGCTTTCTTGATCTGTTCCAGACGAACTTGGGCAATCTGATCTGGCATATTGTAGGCGTACTCTTCCAACAGATTTTGCAGCAGCTTCTTTTGTGCGGAATTCAATTTCGATGCCGATAGTCCGTTTGGCTGACCCTTAAGCGCCGCTTTGCGATCGGCCATAGTGAAAATGTCTTTGTAAGCCGTTTCGCTAACCACAGCGTCTTTTCTCTGAGCCGGAGTCAGAGCCACCAGCAGTTCCCTGCCTTTGTCTTCCTCAGCACCAAGAACTCGTAAACCCTTGCGTGGACCTTTCATGATTTCTGCCGGATTTGTGCCGTAGAAACTGGGGCTACCAGCCACTTTTCCATTCACAATGGTCCAATTCTGGGCCAAATGATGCCCTTCAACTCGGAATCCCCAGGTGCCCGTTTCTGTTGGCTGACCAAAGATGGAGAAGAAATATTGTTCAGGATCACGAACATTGGTGCCCACACCCAGTTCCAGAATGCGCAGCACTTCTTCCAGACTCATGATGCTGGTGGCCTTAATGTAACCCTGCTGGCTTAAACCTGAGTTCAACAATGCCTGGGCCAACAGCCGCTGTTCCTGGGTCATCTGCTTCAACGGAAGACCTTTGCGGACACGTGGAATGAAGTGCCAATTCATGCGTTCATCACTGGCAAAATCAAAGGATATGATGGCTTTCTGTTCGTCGGAAAGAGTCGCCAAAAGCGCGCTGGCGGCGTGCGACATTACACTGGGAGAATTTAACCGGCTGTACGCCGAAGTCAACAAGATTACGGCTGTCAATCCGAGTAGAGACCGGATGAGTAGGGGGCGCATAGGCGAAGTCCTTATCGAAGCATTAAAACGGCAGATCTTTCTTGACCACCGCTACGACCAAAGTTTTTACAAGATATTTGTAGGGGTTTACTGGGGCCCCGCCTTGATGCACTTCATAGTGTACATGGTTGCCCTGAGTGCGACCTGAATTCCCTGCACGGCCAATCACTTGACCTCGGCGGACTTCCTGGCCTTGCACTACATCGAAGTTGGAAAGATGGGCATAGTAGGTTTTTAAACCATTGCCGTGATCCACGATAACCAGTTTTCCGAAAGTGCTCATCCAATCGGCTTGTTCCACCACCCCATCAGCGGCGGTCTTGATTGGAGTTCCGTAGGCGGCCTCAAGATCGACGCCAGCATGAAAGGAATCACCACCGTTGAAAGGATCGGAACGGAACCCAAAGCTGGATACCAGGCGGCCTTCCACTGGCCAAATGGATGGCTGGATGTTCACCTGCCAGGTGTGGGCTACTTTCCTGAAACTGTTTGTGAGATTGGCGGTGCGGAGGGAATTGTAGGTTTCGAGAGTTTGTCCGTAGGTGGGAATCAACCGGCCTTCTTTAGCGATGCTGCTTGGACCTTCCAGTTTCGCTTTAATCCCATAAGCCTGCGTTACTTCATTGGCGAGTATCTGCAAGCTGGCCATCTGTTCCCGCTGCGTTTCCGTAGATTTCTGTAGATCTTGATAACGCTTGCGCAAACTGTCAGCTTCCTGGCGAAGGGTATTGTAGTTGCCAACCTTCCAGGCCATCCGGACATAGCTGGTAACAATTCCTGCCACCGAGAAAAGTCCGATCAGGGCCAAGGCCAAAGTTACGTACAGAACTTTGTAAGGAACATGCACCCGACGAAGACGACCGTGTAACGAATGCGCTAGAACGAGTATAAAATATGGCTGTTTCATGCGATCACACTTAAACCTGCAACGTCCTGAACCTTGGGGGGATTCAGGAAACTCTATCAGCCAGTGGGGGGCATGTCAAGCCGATGCAAACGAGTACCGAAATATTTAACTTGTTTCATTATACACCGGATTGTAACCCTGCCATTGGTACGGGTTGGTTAGTTGAGAGTCGATTATATATTAGAATTGGGGTGCCCAATGGGATTTGAACCCATGACTTCTTGAATCACAATCAAGCGCTCTACCAACTGAGCTATGGGCACCGTGAGGAAGACGTACTCTCCAATTTAACACGTTGGCCTTACTTCAATCCAGCTCGATGCCACATTTCATCCACCCGCTTAGTCACTTCGGGTGACATTTTGATCACATCGGGCCATGGTCGGGTGAATCCTTCGGCAGGCCATTTGCGAGTTGCGTCAATGCCCATCTTCGACCCAAAGTTGGGCAGACGGCTGGAATGATCCAGTGAATCAATGGGACCCAGCACAAATTCCGTGTCCCGCTGTGGATCAATGTTATTCAGCGCTTTCCAAGCCACTTCGCTCAAATCCTGCACGTTTACATCTTCATCCACAACGACAATGCATTTGGAGAACATGGCTTGGCCGGTACCCCAAATTCCGTGCATCACTTTGCGGGCGTGGCCAGGGTAGGACTTGCGAATTGAAACAATGATCAGATTGTGAAAAATACCTTCGGCGGGCATGCAAATATCGCGAACTTCGGGCAGGTTGAGGCGCATCAATGGAAGAAAAATTCGTTCAATGGATTTCCCCATGTAGAAGTCTTCCATGGGCGGCGGCCCAACAACGGTGGTGACGTAAATTGGATT
>JAYWBH010000662.1:0-10573 GCA_043781815.1 Bryobacterales bacterium
TTGCCGCCGGGCAGAACTACCCAATCGGGAACTTTCCAATCGCGCTGATCCATCAGTTCCACCATGATGGTTTTCTGGCCTTCAATGCGAAACGGGTTGATGGAATTCAGCAGGTAGATCCCGAGTTTTTCGGCCAAGGTGCGAACCAGGGCCAGAATCTGATCGAAATTGGCATCCACTTGAAAGGTTTTCGCGCCGTATTCCAAAGCCTGGGCCAGCTTACCGTAGGAAATATTTCCGTTGGGGATGAAGATAATTGGGTGAAGTCCGGCAGCGCTGGCGTAAGCCGCCATGGAAGCGGATGTGTTGCCAGTGGATACGCAAGCAACCCGCTGCATCTTCAGCCGCATGGCTTGGGAGACGCCGCAGGTCATCCCGTTGTCCTTGAATGATCCCGTGGGGTTAAAGCCCTGGTGTTTGAATACTATTTGGTCAAGACCGGCGTAGCGGGCTGCTTTCGGCGACGCCAGCAGCGGCGTATTCCCTTCGCGCAAAGTGACAATGTGCGATTCGGAATCCAAAAAGTTGATGAATTCGCGATAGCGCCAAACACCGCTTTGGTCAATGGGAGTATTGTTCATGCGCCGTTCCCGCCACAGTTTTTTAAGTTGAACCGGTGGAAGCGTCAGCTCCGGTTTGGTAGCCTCCAGCAATCCGCCGCACTTGGGGCAGTTGTAAATCACTTCGGTCACAGCGTACTTGGCGCGGCAGGCCGGGTTGAAACAGACAAGGACTGAGGACATGAATCCTTCAATTATCCCATGCAAAAACGCTAACATTACAAAGATGATTTCTGTTCATTTGGAAGCTGGTGAAGTGAGTGTGCGGCAGCAAGCCAAACCGCGACGGCCAAAAGGTCATGCGCTGCTGCGGTTGCTGTGTGGTGGCATTTGCAATACCGATCTGGAATTGCAGCGCGGCTATTACGGATTCAGCGGGACGCCTGGGCATGAGTTTGTTGCCGAAGTGGTAGCCGCCGATGATTTAGTCTGGATTGGGAAAAGAGTTGTGGGCGAAATCAATCTGGCTTGTGGTCATTGCGATTGGTGCGCTCGTGGGCTGGGCAGGCATTGCCCAAACAGGACGGTGCTGGGAATTGTAAAGCACCCCGGCGCGTTCAGCGAGTTCTTCACGTTGCCTGAGGGAAATCTGCTGGAGGTGCCGACGGGGGTGACCACCGATCATGCCGTTTTTACCGAGCCAATCGCCGCCGCCTGTCAGATTTTAGAACAAGTTCGCATACCGAAAGGAACAGCCGTTGCGGTATTGGGCGATGGCAAATTGGGAATCCTGATCGCGCAAGTATTGGCGGTGCATGGGGCCAAAGTGCATCAGTTCGGACGGCACAAAAACAAGCTGGCGATTTCTGAAAAAGCTGGCGTGATCGGCGAATTGGTGAACGGTTCGCTGCCAGTTGCGGCCTACGATTTTGTGGTTGACGCTACCGGTTCAGCGGAAGGATTACGTTCCGCCATTGCCATGACACGCCCTCGCGGGACACTGATTTTGAAGAGCACGGTGGCCGGGTTGGTGAGTGTCGACACAGCGCCGGTGATTGTGAATGAGATCACTTTGATCGGCTCGCGCTGCGGGCGATTTAAGCCTGCCTTGGACCTGTTACGGCGGGGGAAGATTCATGTGGACGAGATGATTCATGGACGATTTCCGCTGGCCCAGGCGACTGAAGCGTTCCGTCAAGCTGGGACGCGAGGCACGTTAAAGATTCTGTTGGATTCGTAATCGTTAAGGGAAACAGGCGCTCGCGCATCCTCAGAATAGGGATCTCAACCAGTTCGGCGGAGCCTAAGCCAAGGGCAATGGTAGTCATGAAATAGACAGCGTGCAAGGCGTACTGGTTTACGATTCCGAAGCGTGCTGCAATGCCGGAAAACAGCATGGCCATGGGCACATGCCATAGGTACAGCGTGTAGGAATAGGTGCCCATTTTAGCAATGGCTTTTGCGGCGATTCCGGGCGCGACTAGCTTTTTGCCCTTCTCTTTGTAGATGGAAAGCAGCAGCATGGTTCCGAAGGACAGATAGACCAACGTGAAGCCGACGGTGTAGACAATGGGGTCGTCCGGTTGCAGAAACAGGGCAGGGCAGAGCGCTAAAACGCTGACCAATGAAATGGGAAAGCGCCAGGGATTACTCATCAATTTTTGCAGCACGGCTGGTCGGAAATTGTGGAAATAGGAAAGCACCACGCCGAAGAAAAGCGAATCCATGCGCAGGTGCGACGGCTCGTAGTGGACCCGATGGTGAAACATGGGGTGCTGCATGGCATTCCCAATTCGCAGCAGCAGGCAGGTGACGGCGACGACCAGAAAGATGGCTGGAATGCTGCTAAACGGATTGTCAGCCCCGCGCTTACGGTACATCAGGAAGGCGAGCAATAAGGGCAGGAAAATATAGAAGTGTTCTTCGACGGCCAAAGACCAGGTGTGCCCCCAAATGGAGCCCAGGTAGTTTTGAGTGAGGATCATTTCACCGAAAAGCTCATGTCCAATGACAGGGACCTTCCAGAGGAAACAGTAACCGAGAGTCACTGCTATGAGTACGTAGAAAGACGGATACAGTTTCAGGGCGCGACGGAAAAAGAATCGGCGAAGGCGGATGTGGTTAGTAGCTCGGTATTCTGTGAAGAGCAAATTGGAGATAAGGAATCCGCTAAGGACGAAGAAGAGATCGACACCCCAGCCCCCGACGGTGGACCAGATAGGGTAAGCGGGAACGTGAACTCCCATGACGAGCAGGATGGCAATGCCACGGAGGACGTCGAGCTCGAAAACTCTTTTAGGAGCCATTCAAGGGAAATCGGCAATTTTGGGGCGGAGCTTTAACGCACAGGTTGTCCTGCCAAAATTTCAATTTGAAACTAAGCGCTACTTTAATTCCGTAGAGGCGGATTGAGGCATGAGGATTCAAAACCTGTTTCATTGACAAGAACGCAGGGTGGTAAAATTCAGTTGTAACGAGGGAGATTATTTATGATCGTAAATATTGCAAATTCATCACAGAACTACCAAGCTTCCAATTCAACAGCTTACCGACGTGGCCAGCGGCTGAGGGTTTATTACCACAACTATCCTCATGAAGGAATCGTTCACCATGTTACCCAAGTTAGTGGTCGATGGGCGATAACTATCGCACACAATTCAATGAGTGGGATGGGTGTTTGCACGGTACCGCTTCAAGACTTCCAGCAAGGATGTCGAATTGAAATCATTGGAAGTCCATTGAATGCTTCTCACGAAGTGTTTATCATTCGACAAATTGATCTGGCCCTCACAACTGGTATTACCTACGACATGCTCTTACAGAATTGTGAACATTTCGCTTCCTGGTGTTACACTGGAATCCCTGAGAGTCCATCGATAAGAATCGTGTGCCTAGCTTTGGCTGCCTTTAGCGCGATTGTGCTAACTGATCGTGAGCGCAGAAATTAAATTAATTCCTTGCTTGAACGCAATTCTCATCAGAAGAGTGCTCGCATAATTACTATCTGTTCGTCTCCATGGTGATATTCCGTTATATGCACTAGATCGATAATCTACGGAATAAGTGAGAGGCTCCGCGGTGACACCTGTTCGTTAACGCCTGCAATTCCAGATGTTTTCCTTTGCGCAACTCACCGTTTCAGCCGCTTCATTTGCGCAGCTTCGGCCAAGCTCAATATACTAATCCGCAAATCATCTGAAGCGCCGTCTTTCAGCCGGGAAGAAATTGGATCTTTCGCCCACTGAGTTTCGCTTGGGACTACGCCATACCTATCCAGCATTGCGGCTGCCCACCTCTGCTGCATTAGCTTCGATGTCAAAGCGGTCTCTACCCAAACCATTGTCTTGTCCGCAAAGGCTTCGTCACCAATTTCAAGAGCCCGATATGAAAGGGTGAAGGGGTTCCGCCAATTTGAGGAGTGTGTCAAAGCGCGGCCAATCAGCCTGCTGAACCTTGTATCATCAATCGCAATGAGCTTGGCAATCGCGTAAAGCGAACGTTCGTCGCCAGCATAAGCTATCAAGTCGGCAGCAGTATCAATAAACCTATTTGGTGGCGGTTGCTGGTTCAATGCTTCTCTGATTTTTTGTTCAATTAAAGGTAGAGTGGTGGAGCTCCGATTAATAACCAGTATTGCCATTTGATCTGCCCGGCGATCAGGCAATTCCTGTTCGAGCGAGGCGTTTATGAACTGAATCTGCTCAACATCAGTCAATTCAAGAATTCTTCCGGCTGGTTCGACTGTTTGCACTTGCGAGACAACCAAGGAGGGTGCAGCACAAATTGCTATTAATATCGTGAACAAAAACTCGCGGTTTCTAACGCAAAGCATTGATGACCTCTATTATTTCGGAACGGAGTGGACCAGGGGGTGGGTCTGAAAGCGGAGGATTATTAACTCCTCCTAAATTTCCGCAAAGGATCAAGGCAGAACCCACTCCACCCAGTCCTCCACTTGAATGAACGTACATCTGCGATGGATCTTGAAAGTAACGGGTAGGCTTTGATGCCGCTGGAGCAATAATGTTGTAGGAGGCACTGTCATTGCACACCACCCCATCACTGTATTTGTTTGAGTCACGACAGCCCGTTGTTGTATCGACCCTGCGGTACGGATTAGAACAGGATCTTCCTGATGCGGCGAACCACACACCGTTCATTCCAGGATACGCAATCGTAGGCCATTGACTATTGTTCAATGTCGATAGGTAAGTTGATGTCACCACCGAATTCTGAGACTGTTGAGATCGCCAATTTCCGTCCATCGACTGAATAATCTGAGTGCAGTAACGTAATCTGTCTATAGATGTGTAAGGGTAGCCAACGTTAGGAGTTCCCAAGGTAATGAGTGCGGCAACCTTGCGACCACTGAGTACACCGAGCCAATTGTTGGCCATCATGTCTCGCGCAATCAGCCCTCCCAAACTGAATCCGATCAAAATAATGTCTCCTGGGGGTTTTGAGTCAGTGATATATTTCGCTAATTTTTGCGCGCCTGTAGTAATGCTGCAATTGGCGCTACAAAAATCCACGTCGGCGCATTCGCTGAAGTCAAATTGATAGTCTACTTGGAACCGTGCTGGGTCAACGCCAGTTGGTGCCGTCAACGATCCCGAAAGTCCCTGCATAGACGTATGATCCTGACCGGTGCCGTGGATCAAAAATACAGTTCTCTTAACAGGGAGCGTAATGGTCGTCACGATATTTGAATATGGCGAGTACCCTGCGGCGTTTTGTGCTCGAACGCGAAAGCTGTAGGTAGTATTAGGCTGGAGTTTCGAGATCCCTGTGGCTGTCATCGTTACTGCCGCACCAATGTCAATGAAAGTTGTCGAGCCGCCTGGCAGGTACTCCACTCGGATTGCCGTCGCAATGGTCGTATTATTCGTCCATGTCAAGTTCACTTCGCTAGACGAGCTTGAGTTCGCTTGTAGATTAGTTGGAGCAGCAAGGATCGTCTGAAGTGTAGTCATAGTCACTTCGTTGGAGTATTCTGAAATTCCAGATGCGGTCTCGACCCGTATTTTGTAGAAATAAGATGTCGCTGCGATCAGCCCCAAATCATCAAAGGATATGCTTGTGGGACTAGGTTGACTAACCTCCGCATACTGGCCGCCAGCAATTCGCCTTTCTATTCGAAACCTCAAGATGGAGGTCGTCGTCGAGGTCCACGATAGCCGAATCTGCGATGCTGAAATTGCCGTTGCAGTGAGATTAGGGGCCGGAGGTAAGGGCGCACCTGGGGTGGTCACAGCGATTTCGTTCGAATATCCAGAAAGGCTTACATTGGTCTGAGACCGCATTCTGTATGTGTACGTAGTGTTTGCTGAGACTGCTGGATCCTGGTAGCTGGTCGCCGTGTTGGAAAGGGTTGAGATTTGAGAATAAATTCCACCAGCGCCGGTTCTGCGCTCCAACAAAAGACTTGTGGCGTTTGTGTTCCCCGAGTTCCATGACACGATCACCAGATTTGGAGTTAGTGCCGCTGCTTGCAGATTTGTCGGTGGTGCTATTTGCAAGGCAGGAACTGATATGCGGGTGACTGTTGAGTATTGCGAATATCCGTAATCGTTTTCCGCACGGACTCTATACTGGTAATCCGTACCCGGTGCGACATCGGAATCGTTGAATAGAATCGTAGGTGCTGTAACGATAGCCACCTCTGCAAATGGGCCGAATCCACCTGATTGCCGTTCGATGTGAAATCGGGTAGCAAGAGTGTCGGCAAGCGTCCATGTGACGCGAATTTGATTTGTAGACGTCGCCGATAGGGTTAGGCCAGTGGGAGCATTTGGAACTGGTGCCAGTGGGCCCGCCACGGCGACGGTGATTTCGGCTTGGGTGGATGCGTCACCGATTTGGACGAGAAGAGGCAAGCTCCCCCCATATGGGATATCGACCGGGATCACTACATTGATTTGGGCAAATCCATTCACGTTGCCCGGTGCCGATCCGGCATACAAAAGTTGTGCCATTTGACCTGCCATTCTCACCGAGACTTTCGCCTGTACATTTGCAATTCCAGTGGCGATCATCCCGTTTGATCCTGGTGGATCTGTCTGCCCTTCGCCTGTCAAATACATGGTGATGTACGAACCGGGAGTGGCAGGATTGGCCGATGAGTTGACGGACCCATCCGAGTTGGTAATAGCAGCTTGCCCCTTGCCGGAAGCATCGGCACTAAATATACCGGGTGCAGTGAGGGCTACCGCCTTCGGCAGCACATTTGAGGAAAGTCCAGAGCGAACCACTTGTACTTGTGTAACGATTTTGCCACTGATGCTGTACGGAACCATGGCGGCGATTTGGAGGGGCGAAACGTAAATGAGAGGTGCTGGAACTCCATCAAAGAGTAGTTGGATGCCGGCAAGTGTGGTCGCAATGTTTCCTTGGGAATCAAGTTGCAAATTCACTAATTGAGTCGGACCAAATGCATTGCCGAAGACAACGACCATCTCGCCGGGCGCGATTGGACCAGTTGCGTAGCTGGCTGCATTCACGATTGCTGAGATGACGGGTTTGGGCACCTGTGCCGGGGTACACAGTTGCATGACTACGCTCAAAATAAGTGGCGGTAAGCTCGATTTGCCGAACATCAATTGGACTCCCGATTATTAAGTTAATCGGCAAAGCTTTCCCAAAGCATTAAAAACACTCTGGATACTGTTAGGTCATATTGTAATCCTTTTAATGACTTCTACCTAGCTTCCAACGGCTCTGAACATCCGAAGTATTGTTTGGAGAAGATTTAAAATGAAACTGCTAACAACGTTTGGATTGCTGCTTTTGGTTGGTTGCTTTGCGTCCGGTCAGGCGGGTTCACCGAGAATCTACATCGAACCACAAAGTGGATTTGAATCCTATCTATCGGCGGCCATCGTCAAGAAACATGTTCCCGCTGTCGTAACTCAAAACAAGGAAAGCGCGACGTTCATTTTAACCAGCGCTGTATTAGCAAAAGAGGAAAGTACGGGGTCCAAAGTGGCTCGATGCCTTTTTGCTTATTGCGCAGGGATACAAGGGATACAAACCGCAACGGTTCAGCTAGTGAACATCAAAACCCAAGAGGTGGCATGGGCGTACAATGTACGGAAAGCTTCTGCCAGTGCCTATCAAAGCACAGCGGAAGCCGCTGCAAAACATCTCAAGAAATTCTTTGAAGAGCATCCACAGTAAAATTTGGATTTAAATCTGGATACATCATGCGATAAGCATCGCGGATGTTCTCTTCCAATTCTTTCAGCGTCGCACCTTGGCCTGAAAACCCCTCGAACTTCCGGAAGGCGGCCCACAAACCATGGACCATCTTTCCAGTATTCCAGTTTGAAACCACGCGACATTATTTCCATGGCTCAGCCATCTGAAATCACAACGGTGCTTCCACTGGCAGACATCCTTCAATAGCTTCACGCAAATTGAAACGAAGCTCTTCCATTGTCTGGCAGTGAGTGGCGCAACCGGGGATTGAGGGAACTTCTGCCCAGAAGCCACCCTCTTCCGCTATGTGTACAATGGCGCGAATATTTATAAATTACGGTGAAATTGCTCTTATTGCTTGGTTACCAAGTTGGTCTTCGCCAGGAAGTCGGTAGCCTTCTCAAGTTGTTCCTTTTTCACGGACCAACCGAACTTCGGTAGCATCGCTGCGATGTCGCCGAGCGTAGCCTTGCCATTGAGTTTGTTGAGAACGTAATACGCTTTTGCTGCAATCGACAACTCCATGTAGTCCAGGTCGCCAGCCTTTTTGACGATAGCAGCGGCATTTTGAATCTTTAGCCAGAGTTGTGATTGAGCTTCAATCTTCCTTTCAGCAAGACGGTTGCCAATGTCCGTCAGCTTGAAGTCGTGCCGAGCCATCTCGAAGCCACGTTGATCATAGCCCCATGCCGAAGATGATTCGGCGACGTACCCCAAGGACTTCAGTTCCGAATTTGCAGTCGCTACCTTCTCCGAGTATGGGCCATAATAGTGGGCTTCGTACCCCATGTCGATGCCAAGCATCACTGAGAGGAAATAAACCCGCTTCTGGAGGAGGGTCTTCCCCCTCATATCTCCTTCAAATGCATTGTACGCAAGCACCAGAACGTCACGAGCCAAAAATTCATTTCCCATTGCCAAATCCTTCGAGACATTTTAGTATTGGTTCACGCAGTTTTGTTTGCATGGCACGGCGCTCTGCCGGGTTGCCGTACTCCACTGGTGCATAAAGTGCAAAGTGAGGCCGAACCATCTTCTCATCTATCGAGCGGAACAGGTCGGAAGCCTCTTCAAACGTCGTCACGTTGTTACCGTCTCTGACAAGAATCGGGCCTTCATCATTCCTAGACTGTGCGCGGACTGATTTCAGTGTGTAAGCATTGACGATCACAAGATTTGCAGCATCCCCACTATCGCACTTGAGCTTAACCCCGGCTGTTTGGATGGCTTCGCTAAGCGCCTGCTCTAACTTTCGCCGTTGTTCCCTATTCTTCGGTTTAGTGATATCTCGAACTGTTTCCTGGCACTGTTCGGGAAGTTGCAAGACCGGGCACTCATAAATCTGCTTCACTAGTTTTCTTGTCCGCAGCCCGTTGACTAGTTCTTGACAGTACTTTCCTTTTAGCTTTACGTCACCGAATGCCAACATAAATCGTGAATCGTCCCATTGCATGTAGTTCTTGACGAAACCGTCACTTCCATCGTATCGGTAAAGCGCGCCAAGCTCTTCGATTTGATCTTCCTCAATTCCCAACTTGATCGCCCGAACGATCATATGATCCGTGATGAGCCTTACCCGGTGGCTGTAGACTTGGGCCGTCAAGTAATACTTAGCAAGTACAAACTGCTCAAGAGCGTGAACACCATCTGAAGAGATCATCAACTGCTTGCCTTGGGTTGGGTCGTCCTCACTTTGGAGCTCTCGATGAAGTTGTTGGAGATCGAAGATACCGTATTTCACTCCACAAAAGTACGTGTCCCGCAAAAGGTAGTCCTGCTTGTCTGCATCCAACGGTCCTGAAACGACGGACCGAAGGATTGGCTCACCGTAACCATGGGAAAGCAGCGAAACGATTTTTTCAATGGTGCTCCCACCTACCAAGTGCTTAAGGTCTTCGTCGGTGCGCAGGAGGTCTTGTGTCAGTAGTTCGTGGATCTTTGCCGCATTGTCTCCTTTCAAACGATTTTTAAGCTTTTCACGATCCGCAAACAGTTCTAGTGCGCCTTCGGATACGTGTGAAAAGGGGCCATGGCCAAGGTCGTGAACAAGGGCTGAAAGTTTTACAAGACGCTTGTCTTCATCAGAGAACTTGAAAACGTCACAAAGCAAGCTTGTGACGTGGAACACGCCAAGAGTATGGTCAAATCTGGTGTGAAGCGCACCGGGGTAGACCATGTTTGCCATTGCAAGCTGGCGGATGCCCCGCAGACGTTGAAACACTGGAGTTTCAACAATATCTGCTTCGTCACCTGATAGGCGAATGAAACCGTGAATGGGATCTCGTAGTCGTCTTTCTTCGCTCATCGCTCAAAACATTTCATGTAGTCTATGTTCGTTCAGTATACCCAATCTCAAGTAGGCGAACAACGAGCGAAATCGAAGTAGCCTCAATCCCGCTCTTTTGGTGTCATCCGCTCTTTTCTCTTTCAGTTGTCGGTCTGATCGGATTGTTTCGGCAATGCTTACAGAAGGGTTTCCTTCTTCACCCCGGCCTTTCGCTCCAGCAGCTTGCCAGCCTCGGTGCATTCGATTTTTGGCGTTATCGCGCCACTATGAGCATATTTCAAATCCAGCATGGAACAAGTCACGTCAGAGACACACCAAAAATAGGAAAGGCCCCGAAGGGCCTTGGGTTCCTTATTTCTATTGACTATCGAACAACAAAATTATGGTGGAGGCGGCGGGAATTCTGCCATTCGAGCACGGCCTGCATGCCTATCTGAAGGACAAACACGCCGCCTTGCTGGCCAAGCTCGAGTCCGACAAGGCCATGGACAAGGATGCCGAGGCCGAACTGACCTCCGCTACCGGCGCCTTCAAGAAGACATTTGCTTGACCTCAACTTGATGACCGAATCGTCAAAGGCCGGGAAAGT
>JAYWBH010000663.1:0-3512 GCA_043781815.1 Bryobacterales bacterium
AAGGAAGAGGTTGCTTCGCAAACTCGCAAGAAGCGCTTACTATGGATGGTACCCGTTCCTGGAACGGAAACATCACAGAAATCGAAATCGAAATCCACCTAATGAAGAATGCTTACGTCCGGGACCTGGAAGCCAACCAACAGATTCATACAAC
Organism: Bryobacterales bacterium; assembly: GCA_043781815.1. GTDB lineage: Bacteria > Acidobacteriota > Terriglobia > Bryobacterales > Bryobacteraceae > JANXSF01. The sequence goes on from JAYWBH010000663.1 coordinate 155, forward strand.
GTTTCTAGTTGGTTCAAAAGATATCCGTCAGAAAAAGAGTGGGGAGCCATTTCTTTCGCTCATCCTGCTGGATAAGAGCGGCGATATTGACGCCAAAATGTGGGACAACGTCGCTGAAGTGATGGACACGTTTGAACGCGATGACTTTCTTAAAATTAAGGGAGTCACCCAGGTTTTCCAAAACAAAATTCAGTTAACGATTCACAAGCTGCAAAAGATTGATGACCGGGAAGCAGACTTTGCCGATTTCTTTCCATCCTCCCGGCACGATGCCAATGAGATGATGGCGGAACTGGAAGCGATCATCGCTTCTTTCAAGAATCCCCATTTGAAAGGCCTTCTCGAAGCGTTTTTTGCCGACCCCGATATCCGCCAACGCTATCGCATTGCACCCGCCGCTAAAACTATTCATCATGGCTGGTTGAGTGGCCTTCTGGAACATGTTCTGTCCATGTGCAAACTGGCCGATTTCACGGCCGGTCATTATCCTATTGTGGATCGGGAACTGCTGCTGACCGGCGTGATCCTTCACGATATCGGCAAAATTCATGAGCTCACCTACCAACGTGGGTTTGGATATTCCGATGAGGGTCAGTTGCTGGGGCACATCATCCTTGCCATGAGAATGCTCGATGAAAAAATCAGGTTAGTCGACGGCTTCCCTGTCAATTTGCGGACCTTGGTGGAACATATGGTAGTCAGTCATCATGGTCAATTGGATTACGGTTCGCCCAAAGTTCCAATGTTTGCCGAAGCCATGCTGTTGCATCATCTGGATAATCTGGATTCCAAAATGGAAACAGTGCGCGGCGCTTTAGAACGCGATAAGCAGTTGGAAGGCAATTGGACTGGTTGGATTAATTCCCTAGACCGAGTATTGCTAAAAAAGGATCGCTTTCTGAATCCCCCAGCGACCACGTCTGCAACGGCGCCTGTAACCACACCAGTAACTACCCAGCCATCGCCTACGACTGAAAGCAAGCCCGTCACAAAAGCTCAGCAAGGTTCCATGTTTGGAGACAAATTGTTAGGAGCGCTGGCTCAACCTAAGAGCTAGCCCACCCAACATGCGCAAGACTTCTCCGGCAAAAGACATTCCACCTCCCTTGGAACTGGAGTGCTTAAAAGTACTTTGGGCACTTGGTCAAGGCAATGTAAAAACAGTGCGTGAGAAAATGACCCAGCATCGCGATCTGGCGTATACAACAGTGATGACGGTGCTTGACCGCCTCGCCAAAAAGAACGTCGTGGGGCGCAGCAAAATTGGACGTTCCTTTGTTTATGTTCCCCTCGTTGACCGCGATTCACTTCGTCTTGTAGCGGTTAAGGAACTGCTCAACACTTATTTCGATGGGGAACAGGAAAATCTGGCCGGTTGGTTAAAGACGAACATATCTGCGCCAGAACTACCTGAAAAGACCCACAGCCAAATGGTCCAATCCGATTTTGACACCTCGTTGCTTTAGTAAACTCCCATAGTTACCGTTACTTGTTCCCCTCTAGCATTAAAATTCAGATACAATACAGTTACGAAAAGGAGGTTGTACTATGCTTCGTACACCACTCATACGCCATGCAAGTGTTATGGCTTTTTTAGTCCCGCTGCTCGGTTTGACGCTTATGGCGCAATCAGAACGTGGAACAATAACAGGAACTATTAGAGATACATCCGGCGCAGTCATCGCTGGTGCCAAAATAACCGTTAATAACGGGGCAAACGGGTCAACTGTTGCGCTTTCCAGCAATGAAGCTGGGGAATACACCGCACCCAGCTTGTCTGTCGGCACCTATGTAGTACGTGTTGAAAAAGATGGCTTTCGTCCTTCCTCAGTGACTGGACTCACCCTGAACGCAGCCACCACCATGCGTGCCGATGTAACTCTTGAAGTAGGTTCGTCCGCGCAAGCCATCGAAGTGCAGGCCGTAGCATTGCAACTTGGCACAGAAGATGCAAAGACCAGCACCGCCATCACCAATAAGATGGTGGATGAACTGCCCCTGGTTGTCAGTGGCAATATGCGCAGCCCTTTTGATTTGGCCGCGCTCACGCCAGAATCCAAAAAACTCGGCGGTGACAACGGCTTCATCCTTGGCGGTGGCCAAGCTGCTGCTTATGGAACAAACTTAGACGGCGTATCGTCCAACACCACTCGTGCTCTACAAGTAAGTTGGGTATCAACCAACGCGCCTTCGCTTGAAGCCATCACGGAATTCACGGTGGATACCAACGGATTCAAAGCCGAATACGGCCACTCCAGTGGCGGTGTCATGAACTTTGTGTCCAAGAGCGGAACGAATAGCTTTCATGGAACGGCATATGAGTTCATGCGCAACAACGCCATGGACGCAAATAATTTCTTCAACAACCGGTCTGGTGTTTCCATACCAATTCTCAAGCAGCACGATTACGGCGGTAGCGTCGGTGGCCCAGTGCTGATCCCCAAACTCTACAACGGCAAAAATAAAACATTCTTCTTCACCTCTTATGAAGCATTTCGCAATCGCTCTGGTGCAACTGGAATTACCCAGTCCGTCCCCACGCCGGAAATGTACACTGGCGATTTCACCAATTGGGTGACTGCTGCCGGTGTTCGCATTCCGATTTACGATCCCACTACGCAAGTGCGCAATGCCGATGGCACCACAACTCGCCAGCCCTTTGCCGGCAACCTGGTCCCAACATCCAAGTTTGATCCCATCTCCAAGGCTGCGTTAGCCGCCTATACCTCCGGTGGAACGCTTGCTCCAAACACCGGTAAGGCCCCAGGAACCATTGGGTACGTCAACAACAACTACCTGATTTCCAGCGGAACCAACCTACTCCCCAACACCAAGATCAGCGTCAAAGGCGATCATACTTTTAACGATAAACATCGCATCTCCAGTTATTACGGTTACAATCGCGAACAAGTAATCCCTGGTGCCAATGGCCCGCCCACACTGCCTGGAAATTACACGAACTATAACGACACGCAGCAAGCCAGCGACGTTGTGCGCTTCAGTTGGGATTGGACCTTGAGCCCAACCAAGTTGAACCATTTCTATTCCGGTGGCAACAACTGGCGCCAAAACCACGATCCGCCTCAAGCAACCATCAAAAGCGGCATCAACTGGAAGGATAAGGTTTGCCTGGCAAACGTTCCCGATTGCAGCCAGAACCTGCTCAATCTGGATTTCGGCGACATTCAAAGCTGGGGTGGTCGCGCAAATAACGGAAGCGAAAACACCATCTATAGCTTCAATGACGACTTCACCTGGATCAAGGGCCGTCACGCCATCAAATTCGGCGGCGGCACCCAAATCAGCCACTACAATGGCTTTGGACGGCAATGTATCTCCGGTTGTGCCAGCTTCAGCT
>JAYWBH010000664.1:0-10561 GCA_043781815.1 Bryobacterales bacterium
CGGCAACAACACGGCAACCGATTCCACCGTGATCTCCGCCGCACTGCTGCCTGACTTGACGATTAGTAAGTCGCACGTCGGCAGCTTCGTACAAGGGTCGACGGGGAACAATTACACGGTCACAGTGACTAACTCGGGAACTGGCGATAAGGCGGCCTTATCCTCGGTCTCAGTAACTGACGTACCTCCTTCCGGCCTGACGATAACCGCCATGAGCGGCCCTGGTTGGACCTGCACTACGATACCAACCTGCACCCGAACGGACGTATTGTTGGCTGGTAACAGTTATCCTGCGATCACCGTCACGGTGACAGTGGGCGCAGCCGCTACTTCTCCACAAGTGAACAGCATCACTGTCACCACCGCCGCCACGGAAAGCAACACCGGCAACAACACTACAACCGATTCCACGGTCATCACCGCCGCCTTGCTTCCTGACTTGACGATTACTAAGTCGCACGTCGGCAGCTTTGTACAAGGACAAGTGGGGGCGACTTACACTATCCTGGTGACTAACTCAGGGACAGGTCCAACAACCGGAGCAGTTGTTACGGTTCAGGACACATTACCTGTTGGACTAACTGCCACCGCCATGTCTGGTTCTGGTTGGACTTGTAACGTCGGTACGGTTAGTTGCACAAGTACGGCGATTGTGGCGGCAAGCAGCCCTTTCCCGGCAATCACCCTGACTGTGAATGTTGCAGCTAACGCGGCAGCATCCGTAACCAACGCTGTAACAGTTGTCGGAGGTGGTGAAACCAACACTACCAACGACGCAGCCAATGACCCCACAGTGATTACGGCTCCAGTGACTTCGGCAGATGCATTCCAGGTAAGGTACGCCGTAAATCTTACATCAGGGGAATCAGTAATCAACATGACGAATACAGGTGCCAATGGTGCGTCACTAACTGGCCCTGGTTTTGGATCTATAGGTAACATCTGCGTGAATGTGTACGCGTTCTCTCCTGACGAACAATTGATCTCCTGTTGTTCATGCCTGATAACGCCGAACGGACTTGCCACCTTATCAGTCAATGCTGATCTGATCAACAACACACTCACAGGAGTGAAGCCGAACTCAGTGGTGGTCAAATTGGTGAATACGGCGGCTGGGCCAAACTTCACTGCTAACAACTGCGCGAATAGCGCATCAACGGCAGGCGGCGCTAGTTTCCCGCTTGCAGGAGGGATGCGAGCCTACGGTACGACAATCCACATCGCTCCCGTGGCTGGCACTTTCGGGGTCACGGAAACCCCGTTCATTTCGGCTACATTGAGTCCAGACGAATTGGTCAGCATTACAAATCGTTGCACCAACATTGTAGGCAACGGCAGTGGATTTGGAATCTGCCGCTCCTGCCGTGCTGGAGGTTCGGGTTCAGTTCAGTAAGAAATTGAGAGTCAAGGCGGGCAGCCATCATTCCATGGTTGCCCGTTTAACTTATTGAAAAAGAACCACAGGTCTGCTTATCTTCAATCGTGGAGATCCCCCTTATCCACTCGATAAAAATTATCATCTCGCCCAGCTATTTACTCACCTCCATCCATGCCTCATACTCATTGCTAGGAGCCCGCTTCCCTCCTCCCTGATTTCCGCTCATCGTCTGAGCTTCCACTCGTCACAATTGTTCAACTTAGGAACCAAGCATGGGAAAAGTGTACCTACTCGGCGCAGGACCTGGAGACCCAGACCTGTTAACCATCAAAGCCCTCCGCATTTTGCAGAGAGCCGACGTCGTGCTGTATGACCGTCTGGTCAGCCCTGAAATTTTGGCTCTGGCCAACCCACAGGCGCTGTTAGTCCACACGGGCAAACGTCACGGCCAACAGGAAGAAATTCAAAACGAAATCAATTCCCTGATGCTGGAGCATGCTTCACAAGATAAAATTGTTGTCCGCCTGAAAAGTGGCGACCCTATGGTTTTTGGGCGTGGCGCTGAAGAATGGGCGCTGCTGCAGGCTCACGGAATTCAAGTGGAACTGGTTCCTGGCATTAGCTCGGCCATCTCAGTTCCAGCACTAGCGGGCATCCCACTTACGTGCAGAGGCATTGCATCCTCCTTCGCTGTAATCACTGGACACAACCAAAAATCAGAAACGCCTGATTGGATGAAGTTCCGTGGCGTGGACACTTTAGTAATTCTGATGGGCGTTGAAAATCGAGTTCGCATTGCGACAGAATTGATCGCGCTTGGTCGTCCCGCATCAGAACCGGTGGCCTTCATTGAACGTGGTTCCACAGATCGGGAACGTGTTGTAATTTCCACTCTGGCCGAAGTATCCCGTGGCGAAGTGGACGTCGCCTCGCCAGCCGTCTGCGTGGTGGGTGAAGTGGTCCGGCTGCGGTCGCAACTTTTTTCCAACACGGTTGAAGAACAGGGGGTGCTGATTGCCCGTTGAACTCCCGCTGCTTCAATATCCGCATGACCATCAATTCACCTTGCTGGTGAAAGACCCTGCCAAGTTGATGCCCAGCCGTGCACCGAATCCTGGGGAACAGTACCGGTTCCATTTCGACATGGGTGCCTGCATCGGTTGTAAGTGTTGCGTGGTGGCATGTAATGAACAAAACGGAAATCCGGCCCATTTGAACTGGCGTCGCGTTGGCGAAATTGAAGGCGGCGTCTATCCGGAAACGCAGCGCTGGCACATGTCCATGGGCTGCAATCATTGCCTGGAACCATCTTGCATGACCGGCTGCCCGGTAGAAGCTTATACGAAAGACACGGCAACCGGCATAGTTCTGCACTCTGCTGATACTTGCATTGGCTGCCAATATTGCACCTGGAATTGTTCCTACGGCGTGCCGCAATATAACGAAGATCGTGGCGTGGTGGGCAAGTGCGATATGTGCCATGGGCGGTTGACTACGGGTCAAGCTCCGGCATGCGTCAACGCTTGTCCGGAAGGCGCCATCATGATTGAACTGGTAGACATGTTGGCATGGAGTCGCGATCATGCTCTTGGCGATGCCCCGGGTATGCCTTCTTCCGACGATAGTCTTTCCACAACTCGGGTCACTATGCCGGCGAAAGCTATGCCGGAACTGGGTCGCGTTGACGTGGCTCGTGTACAGCCCCAGCACGTCCATTTATCGCTGGTATTTCTGTTAGTCCTAACGCAACTCTCCGCTGGTGCTTTCGCGACGTTCGCGTTGCTGGAACTGCTTGGGCAACAGCTTTCGCCACTATCCGCCATCTTGCCGCTAGCCATTGCGATGATCGCTCTAGCAGCCGCGCCAATGCACTTGGGTCGACCCATTCACGCCTATCGGGCCATCAAAAACTGGAAGCGCAGTTGGCTGAGTCGTGAGATTTTGGGCCTATCCGTATTCGCCGGTGCCGCCACCGCTTACGCTGGTGCCTTATTCTTAAACTTGCCGTTCACCAAATTACTTTCCTTAGGCGCACTGGGCGCAGGTTGCCTTGGCGTTCTCTGCTCTGCGCGCATTTACATGGTGAAGGCGCGACCATCCTGGAATAGTAACTTCACCATTTCTGATTTCTTCCTTACAGCGGCCATGCTTGGACCACGAATTGTGCTGATGGCAGGGGCTAGTGATTCCCCTGTTGTATACGCCTTCGCCGTTGCCGCATCCGTTCTTCAAGCCGTCAATCATCTCCTGAAAGATCATTGGCTACGTTCATCGGAAATGTACGAACTCTCTTTGCCTGCGGGGCTGCTCAGAGGTCCACTGTTCAATCCTTCTTATGCCCGCTATATTTTGTGGATGCTGGCGTTGGTCACACTCCGGTATAGCCCTGTGGCATCGTTCCTCTGTGCACTGGCTGCTGAAATGTTGAGCCGCTGGTTGTTCTTCGCAAGTGTCGTCCCCAAGACAGTTGCTTCCACTTTCCTTACTCCAAGGGGTGCACACGGATGAACTGGAAACGACTCATTGGCTTGGATAATCTGAGTGAACAATACAAGTTCACAACAGATCCTGTACTGGGCTATACGTCCTCCAAACGCTCGGCAGACAAGTGGGTGAAAAGCACTTGCGGTTACTGTTCAGTGGGCTGCGGCATGGAACTCGGGGTGACCGATGGCAAGCTGGTAGCCGTTCGCGGGTGGGAAGCACACCCGGTCAACTTAGGTAAGCTTTGCCCCAAAGGCCTTTCGGAACACCACATGGTGACGGCTCCCAATCGTGCCAAATATCCGCTGCTGCGCAAAGGCGGCAAGCTGGTTCGTGTTGATTGGGAAGAAGCGCTCACCACTATGGTGGAAAAGTTTCGGGCCACGCAGTTGAAGTACGGACCCTCCGCGCTGGGCGTCATCGGCACCGGCCAATTGCTGACCGAAGAATTCTACACGTTGGGCAAGTTGGTTCAACTCGGCTTTGGGACTAACAATTACGATGGCAACACCACGCTATGCATGGCCAGCGCAGTTTCCGGCTATAAGTTGACCTTCGGTAGCGACGGCCCCCCAGGTGCCTACGAAGACCTGCGAACCTCCGACGTAATCATGCTGATTGGTGCCAACATCGCCGACAACCATCCCATCCTATGTCAGCATTTGGATGCCAATCCCAACAAGTTCATCATCGTCGCCGACCCGCGCGTCACGAAGACCGCAATGCTGGCCGACCTCCATTTGCCATTGAAGCCGCGTACCGATATCGCGCTTCTCAATGGCATGGCCCATGTGTTGATTGAAGAAGATTTGATCAATCGGGAATACATCGCTGCCCATACCAATGGCTTTGAGGAGCTAAAAAAACAGTTAGCCGAATACACACCGCAACACGTTTCACAAATCACTGGACTATCAGTTGAAACCATACTCAGCGTGGCCCGTCGCTACGGTCGAGCCAAGGCTGGTTTCCTGGCCTGGACCATGGGTGTGAACCATTCCACTCAGGGTGCGGAAACTGTGAACGTCATTAATAATCTGGCACTGCTGACGGGCCAAATCGGCCGTTCCGGTGCTTCGCCATTTTCAATCACTGGTCAGTGCAACGCTATGGGGACTCGGGAAGCAGGCTTTGCTTCGTCCATGCCTGGCTATCGTAAATTTGACAAACAAGCGCATCGCGAAGAGCTGGCTCAACTATGGAAAGTGAGTGTAGATCGCATTCCAACTGCCCGCGGGTGGGCCTATCCAGACATTATTGAAGGCGCGGTGAAAGGCAAAATTAAGGCGTTGTGGATCATTGCCACCAACCCATTGGTATCGTATCCCAATCAACAAATCCTGCGACATGCTCTGGGTGAATTGGATTTCCTGGTGGTGCAGGATGGCTTTCATCCCACGCCGACAACGGAACTGGCTGATCTGGTTTTGCCCGCTGCCATCTGGAGTGAAAAGCTGGGCACGTACACAAATTCCGAACGTCGTGTGAGTATCGCCAACATAGCGGTGGAGCCTCCTGGGGAAGCCAAGTCAGACTTTGATATTTTCCTTGAAGTGGCCGGGAAGCTAGGATGTCGCGAAGAATTATTTCCAAATTGGAAGTCTGCTCGCGACGCGTTCGATGAATGGAAACTTATCTCAAAGGGTCGCCTGTGTGACTATTCAGGCATGACCTATGAAGCTATGGAAGAACATGGCGGTTTGCAATGGCCCTATCCAGAAGGCAAAACCGACGCCACGCCATCGCGCCTTTATGCTGACGGTAAGTTCGAACACGACGACGGTAAGGCCAAGCTATTGCCCGTCGCCTGGAAACCATTTCCAGAGCAGCCCAACAAAGAATTCCCGTTTATTTTGAACACAGGTCGCACGGTGGAACATTGGCACACCCGCACCAAGACCGCACAGGTGCCCATTCTGGAACGAATGTCGCCGAATGCATGGCTGGAAATGAATCCCGTAGATGCCAAGCGTTTGAAGCTATCCACGCACGACAAAGTGAAAATACTATCGCGTCGCGGGGAGGTCACTGGTATTGAACTGCGTATCACGGAGATCACCGCGCCAGGGCAGGTATTCATGCCCTTTCACTTTTCAGAAACGAATGTCAATGAAGTGACGCAGGATGCGTTCGACCCTATTTCACGGGAACCGAATTACAAGCAATGCGCCGTGGAAGTAGTTCGCGCCGAGTAATGCTTGAAGCTTTCCTGCAGTCCTAATATTCATCCCAGTTGACAGGAACTACGGCATAGCCGTATAGTCTAAAAAGTGATTGCCGAAATTGTAAGCCTACCCGGTTACGAGAATAAAATAACGGCATTGATGGATGAAGACGAACGGATGGCCATGGAGTTTTTTATTGCTACTACGGCAGAAGATCATCCGGTTATGAAGGACACGGGTGGTTTTCGCAAAGTACGTTGGGCACGACATGGAGGCGGCAAGAGGGGAGGTTTTCGCGTGATCTACTTCTTCCTGGCTAGCCCTGGGCGAGTGTATATGGTCTCGGCCTACGCAAAGTCGAGTCAAGAGAATATTTCTGCTGCCGAGAAACGGCTGTTGGCTTCCCTTTCCAAAGCGATCCGAGCAGCGGCGCAAAAGGAGCATCCCAATGAAAAATACACTTAGAACTCAGCCTATGGAAAACCGCACGAAACTGGGGTTGGAACTCGAACAAGCATCCCGCGAAATTCTGGCACACGTCAAGGGCGAAAAGACCTTTCCCAGCCGCAAGATTCTGCTGCCGAATCCAGTGGATGTAAAAGAAATCCGCGAGTCCGCAAAAATGTCGCAAGCCGAATTCGCGAAGGCATTTTGTATCAACCCGCGAACGCTGCAAGACTGGGAACAAGGCAGAAGGAAGCCGGATACTACAACGCGGGCCTACTTAGCGGTAATATCCCACAACCGGAAAGCCGTCCTTCGGGCGCTTCACTCGGACACTTAATAGAGCCCCCCGCTGCTCGCAACCACACCTTCAGCTATACGTTCCTCGGTCACCTGAGTTCATGCGTCAAGAAAGCTTGCGGGCAGCAGTACCAGCGGGAACAGTGTTCGGCAAGTATCGCCGAACCTTGATCTTCCGTTCCCGTTGGCGAGTCTGGAAAATGTCGTAAGCCGACTGCATTCCCATCAGCGTTTCCATCCTCGGTCCAAAGGCTTTTTCAATCCGCAACGCCATGTCTCCGGTCAGGTCGGCTCTGCCGTTGAGGAGACTAGAAAGTGCCTGCCTGGACACGCCCAATAAGCCTGCAGCGGCAGTTACGGAAAGACTGTGTCCCTCAATAAGTTCGGACTTGATTACAGCGCCGGGATGCGGCGGGTTAAACATTGACATCGTTTCTCTCCCTAGTGGTAATCCTCAAGATTGGTCGATCTACTGTCAAACAAACCAGCGATAAGCAAACCATCCCACACCCAGCAATAACAGCAACCACCCTGCTATCGAGACCCATTTACGCAGCACACGCAGCCATAGGCAACCACCCAAAATCGCCAGGCTTCCTTCTGCCGATATCGCCCCCAACCATACCCCTATTGCCGAAAGTTCCGTCTGCTGCACCATCGCCCCCAGCGCCAAACCTGGGAACAAACCGGCAATCGTCACCACCAGCCAGCGGGTCCCAGCCTTAGGCAGGAACAGAATTTCCACTGCCAAATAAGCCACTGCTAAAGCGGATGCCAGCTCCAAAAACTTGGAATTGAACTTCACTGCAATGCCCAGATTCAACATAGGGATAAGTTGTCCCAGTAGGAAACAGGATGCCAATATTACAAATTCTTTCCGGCTTCGCGATGCCACCACCACTGTTACTAACAGCAGTAACATCACAGGAGTCGCCAACAGCCATTGCACTCCAGTTACTGCTGCTTCGGTCACCCGTTCAGTTACTGTCAATGGTCGAAAGCGCAATCGACCCGAAGGCGTGGAAGCTTGCAAAACAGCATGTGCTGTTGCCTCTCCACGCATCGCGCTCAACACATGCACATGATTTTGAGCAATGACTCGATACCATCCCACATATGCCTCTACTTCCTCTTCAGGCTGCGAAAAAAGGTAAGTGGCGTCACAACGATAAAATCCTTCCGACTTATCCGCAATACAACTGCCCTTAGTTAGACGTGCTTCGCCAGACCGAGCGCGGAAATGCACTTCGTCAAACAATAACTTTTCGAACTCAGGAATGTTCGGGATTTCATACAGCGGAATGCGCGCCTGATAGATCAACTGCGGTCCATCCACTTTTAAGGTGCCACTGCTCATACTCACCATGTGGGCGTGCAAAGAAAGCGAGCACCCAGCCAGCACCAAAAACCATTTCATTCGTACTTCGCTCCACCAACGGAAAGGCGCCATAGGATTCGCAAGATAGCCATCAAAGGAACAGAAAGTAACATGCCCGGCACACCAGCTATCTGTTCCCCAGCTAACACGCCAAACAGCACAGCCACGGGATGCACCTCAACGCCGGAACTCATCAGGTAAGGTTGCACCACGTAATCCTGAAACAATCTGTAGATCAAAAAGAACACAATCATCCAACCCCAATGCGGGTATCCACTGGCCGATGCAACTACCGTTGCGGTCACCGCGCCCAGTAAAGGTCCAGCGACAGGAATAAATTCCAGTACCCCGGCAAGAGATGCCAGCAACAACGCGTAGGGCACGCCAGTGATTTCAAAGAACAGCGCATAAAAAGTAAAAGCAGCCATGGCCAGCCCAAACAGCGCTCGAATGTAATGCCCCAACAGAATGTGTACTTCTTCCAGGAATCGATCTAACAGCATCTGTTGTTTGTGTCCTGGAAACACATCCAGAAGACTCGCCCGGATGCCCTCTGCATCCAGCAGAAACAGGAAACTTAGAATAGGAATCAAGACGATATAAAGCAGATGGGCCAACCCGGCAAGCACGCTTTTCCCCGCTGTTTGCAGCACCGGCAGCGCATAATCAGCAAGTGACGCCAACTGGGTTCTGGCCATCTGTTCAATCTGTGCACGATACAGTTCCAACCAACTGGGTAAAGGAATTTGCGTCGATCGGTCAGCCAGCAGTTGCGGAATGCGCACCGCCAAACTTCCTGCTTCATTGATGATGCGGCTGCCGACAATCACTCCACTGGTGATCAGTCCAGCCAGCAACAAAATATAAACAATCACCATGGCCGCCCAACGAGGCAATTTGCCGCGACCCCGTCGCATTAAAAAATCCACCGCAGGGGCAATCATGTAGGCCAGCAACGTGGCGATGATAAAAACCAGAATGGCTTCCCGCGCGGCAAATAGCAGCCACAAACTACCAGCAATGGCGGCAACAGTCCACGTGGCCTTAGCCGCTTTCTGATCAAATCCAAGCATGAAGTTTATGGTAGCAGCCGTATACTCAAAGGATGGAGCAATTGTTGGCGCAATGGCGCGAGCTGGAAGAAAAGATTCGCCAAGGTGGTGGTTCTGCAAAAATTGCCAAGCAACATAAAGAGGGCAAACTCACTGCGCGGGAACGTGTAGCGCAACTTGTCGACCCTGGCGCACCGCTACTCGAAATTGGCCTTCTTGTCGCTTGGGATAAGTACGATGGTCAAGCTCCTGCCGCTGGTGTGGTTACCGTTTGCAGTCGCATTGAAGGTCGCCCCGCCGTGATTGTGGCCAATGATCAAACTGTGAAAGCTGGTGCCTGGTGGCCGGAAACGATCACTAAGATTTTGCGAGCGCAAGAAGTAGCAATGCGTAATCGTCTGCCCATTGTTTATTTGGTTGATTCCGCTGGCGTGAACCTTCCTTTGCAGGACGGCATCTTCCCCGGTCAATATGGCGCGGCACGAATTTTCTATTACAACTGCCTTATGCGACGGAAACTTCGGGTTCCACAATTTGCCGCTGTCATGGGGATGTGCATCGCTGGGGGTGCCTATTTACCTGCACTTTCTGACGAAATCATTATGGTGGAAGGCACCAGCTTTATGGGTCTTGGTGGCCCCAATTTAGTGAAGGGTGCAACAGGCCAAGTGGTCGATGCGGAAACGTTGGGTGGCGCTTCTATGCATACGGCCATCAGCGGCGTGGCTCATTACCGGGCAAAGAATGATGAAGAATGCCTAGCTATGCTACGCGACCGTTTCCGAAATTTACCGCCACCCACCGCCGTTGCTTCAGGCTCCGCTCCTGCCAAAGATCCCGCAGGTTTACACGCCGCGCTTCCAGCCGACCATCGTCTACCCTACGACATTGAAAATATCCTTGGACGCATTTTAGATGGCGAAGATTTCATTGAGTTCCAACATGACTTTGCACCAGAAATGCTATGTGCCATGGCACGGCTGGAAGGCCGCCCCGTTGCGGTTATCGCCAATCGACGCGGCTTTTTGAAAGCACAAGGACGTCCACGCATTGGTGGGATCGTATACACGGAATCGGCACGCAAGGTTGCTTACTTTGTCGAAAATGCGGAACGTCTTGGCCGCCCTCTTATTTACTTTCAGGATGTGTCAGGGTTCATGATTGGGAGCGAACAGGAACAAGGCGGCATCATCCGAGCCGGGGCTGAAATGGTAGAGAGCATGGCTTGTTCCACTGTTCCCAAAATTGTGTTGACTATCAATCACGCATCCGGTGCAGGTTATTATGCAATGGCCGGGCAAGGGTTCGACCCGAACTTTACGCTGGCTTGGCCCACCGCTCGCATCGGCGTTATGGAAGG
>JAYWBH010000665.1:0-10534 GCA_043781815.1 Bryobacterales bacterium
CTGCGCTGTTATGCCTACGCTTGTGGCAACCATCGCCGTACCAATAAAAATCCCCTGCAATCGCGGCATACCAAAGGCCGCCATGATTCCCCAGCCACAAGCGAAAGGTAGCAAAACGCCACCAATAGCCACCATCAAAGCCGTCCGCCCAACTGAAAGTAACTCCTGCACCTTTACTTCCAGCCCCACCCGGAACAGCAGGAACATCACACCAAGTTCAGCTAAACTTTCCAAAAATGGAGTCGGCGTAACCCAATTCATCACACTGGGACCTATCAGCATGCCCGCAATAATTTCCCCAATCATCCCTGGGATGCGTGCCCGTTCAAACAGTTCCGCCAGTAACTTAGCCAATCCAAATACGATCAGCAAAGTCAACGCGTGATGGGCTGATTCTGTCAGCAGCAAATGATCCAAGCCATAAGTATAGAATGGTACAAATTCGTATGGAAAAGTTAATCAGTGGTCTCATGAAGTTTCAGCGGGAAGTGTTCCCACTGAAAAAAGAATTGTTTGAACGTTTAGCCAGTGATCAGAAGCCCAGCACCCTGTTCATCACCTGTGCCGATTCCCGGGTTGTACCAGACCTGTTCACCCAGTCCGAACCTGGCGAAATTTTCGTCATTCGAAATGCCGGCAACATTGTTCCGGCCTACGGCAGGTTGATGGGCGGAGTCACCGCCACCATTGAATTTGCCATCGCCGTTTTGGGCGTCAAACATGTTGTCATTTGCGGTCACACCGATTGCGGTGCCATGAAAGCGCTGTTGCACCCTGAAAAGTTGGTCGATGTACCTGCAGTCGCGTCATGGTTGGACCAGGCTGAAGCCACCCGACGCGTGGTCATGGATAACTATAAAGATCAGGATGAACCCGCGCTCATCAACGCCTTGATTCGCGAAAATATTTTGGTCCAGTTGCAAAATCTGCAAACCCACCCCATTGTCCTGTCCGCTCTCGCCCGCGGCGAACTGAAATTGTACGGCTGGATCTACAACATTGGCACTGGCGATGTGGAATCTTTCGATGCCGAAAAGCAGAGATTTATTCGTATTGATGGTTCGTACTCTCCGCACGCCACTCCTGTCGTACGCTTGAAGCACGAAGCTCCTTCCGACTGAGTCCACAAGGGGGTTATGAACCCGATTCAAAAAATCAATTTCCGTAGAGTTAGAGGTTGAATATACACTGAGTCTTCAACTACAAGTACGACACCCGGTTTGTGTCTACCCACCCTAACTTAAAAGAGAAATATATGCGATTTTCGTTTTTGCTTCTGGCCCTTGGGCTCACAGTATGGGCTGCGGACACCGATAGCTCCCAAGCCACCGCCACGCCAGCAGCTAGCCCTCAGGATCCGGCAAAGCCTGCCGATCCCGCACCCCCACCCGCTCCCCCCGCCAAGTACGATGGCTGGGTTTTTAGCGGATTGGTAGATGGCTACGTAACTAAGAATTTCAACACCCCAACTTCTATTAATAACCAACTTCAAAATTTCGACCTCACCTCCGGTAGGCCAGAACTGAGCTTGGCAAAGTTTACGGTGGATAAATCAGACAAGGTGTTAGGCATTCACGCTGACATCGGCGCTGGCGAAACCATGCGCTGGATTCATCTGGCCGATCCTGCAGCCATCGATCACAAAGCCCTGCGCTTCATTGAACAGGCTTACGTAATCATCAAGCCCACCAACTTTCACGGTACAGAAATCAACTTCGGTAAATTTGTGACCTCAGCCGGGGCAGAAGTCATTGAAAGCAGTTCCAATTGGAACTATACGCGTTCCCTTCTGTTTTCTTGGGCAATTCCCTATTACCACCTTGGACTGCGCGCCAACGTACCAGTGACCAAAGAAGTGACTGTCGGATTTCAGTTGGTGAACGCCTGGAATTCTACCTGGGGTAACAACAATTTGAACAATATCGGTTTGACGTTAGCGGTCACTAAAAAGATGTACACCTACACCGCCAACTACTATGAAGGACCGAATCACATTGGCACAACCAAGGGTAAGCGCAACCTGTTTGACACCACCATCCTAGTCAATCCCACCAGCAAGGTCAGCTTCTACGTGAATGCTGATTTTGGTCGTGATAATCACATTGACAAAGGCAGTGACTCTTTCTACGGCGTTGCAGGCGCACTTCGCGTGCAGGTTGCCAAGAAGTTTGCCATTGCCGGACGTACAGAAGTGTTCAAGGATAGCAATGGCTTTTCCACCGGGACAGCTCAAACTCTGAAAGAAGGCACCATCACCGGTGAATATAAACATAACGATCATTTCCTGAGCCGCATTGAATATCGGCACGATGCTTCCGATAAGCCATTCTTCGACAAGAATCGGCTGGCCGGTAGCGTCAAGACCATGAACACTTTCACCGCCGGTATTGTGGTGTTACTCGGTCCCTGGAAGTAGTCCATTTCAGTTGCAAATAAAGCCTGTGGTTCGCGGTCGAACCACAGGCTTTGTCTTTTTCAGGACACTCACATGCCAATAGATTATTTCAATCCATACTATAGAAAGGTTCGTCTTCCCCCCACCTGGATGGGCGTTGCATGATAGTCTTGTTCAAAATCCCTGTTGACTGAACTTGCTCCTCTTTTCCAAATTATTTTAGAGGAAGAGGATATAGCAAAACTTAGGAGAGACCCATGAAGACTATTTCTCTTGCCTTACTGAGCTTATTGCTCCCCGTGGCATTGCTTGCGCAGACTCCGCCAGCACCAACGCTTGCTTCCTTAGATGCCGCTGTGAAAGCAGCACAGACATCCGGAGACAATGCCTGGATGTTAGTCAGTTGCGCTCTTGTTTTGATGATGACCGGACCCGGCCTTGCCCTCTTTTATGGCGGACTGGTTCGAAAGAAAAATGTACTTGGCACAATGATGCAAAGTTTCGTTCTCATGGCGGTGGCAACTTTAATGTGGGCAACTGTCGGCTATAGTTTGGCGTTCGCTGAAGGGAACCCGTTTATGGGCGATCTGCGTTACTTGTTTTTGGAAGGAGTGGGTGCTGCTCCCAATGCCGATTACGGTGCTACCGTGCCCCATCTCACTTACATGGCATTTCAGTTGATGTTTGCCATCATCACCCCGGCGCTAATCTCCGGTGCGTTTGCTGAACGCATGAAGTTCAGTGCCATGTTGCTATTCACCATGCTGTGGTCGTTGTTGATTTACTATCCAATGGCTCATATGGTTTGGGGCAAGGGCGGTTTTCTGAATGCCTTCCTTGGCGGCAAGGTGCCCACCCTTGACTTCGCAGGCGGAACGGTTGTCCACATCACCTCTGGCGTCTCCGCGTTGGTCTGTGCCCTCTACTTGGGCAAACGGCTGGGGTATCCCAATGAGCCCATGCGGCCGCACAGTCTGGTTCTAAGTTTTATTGGTGCCTGTCTTTTGTGGGTAGGCTGGTTTGGATTTAATGCCGGTAGCGCAGTGGGTGCCGGAGCTTTAGCCACCAGTGCTTTTGTGGCCACTCATTTTGGAGCCGCCGGGGCCACCATTGGTTGGCTTATCGCCGAAAAAGTGTTTCAAGGAAAAGCCAGCGTGTTGGGCGGCATTTCAGGCGCCGTCGCGGGCCTGGTTGTTATCACTCCAGCCAGCGGATTCGTCAAGCCAATGCCAGCCATCATCATGGGTTTAATTGGAGGCTTTGTCTGCTTCCTGATGGTGTCCAAAGTGAAAAGTATGTTCGGTTATGATGACTCGCTGGATGCCTTCGGTGTTCACGGTGCAGGGGGAACTCTGGGCGCAATCCTCACCGGAGTATTTGCCACCAACGCCGTCAACGATGGTTTGAAAGATGCCGCCGGTAAAGTAATGCCCCTCGGCTTGGTCGATGGCAACGGCCAGCAGATCATCAACCAGTTGATTGGCGTTGGCATTGCCTGGGGGCTGGCCATTGTTGGCACCCTCATTATTTTGAAAATTTGTGATTTGACCGTTGGTCTCCGCGTGAGCCCTGAAGAAGAAATCGAAGGCCTTGATCTTAGCCAGCATGGCGAAGAAGGCTACAATTTTGAATCGTAGAAAAGGAATCTCTCAATGAAAAAAATTGAAGCTGTTATACAACCCTTTAAACTGGAAGAGGTGAAGGAGGCCCTTAAAGGCATCGGCGTCGACGGTATGACCGTATCCGAAGTCCGGGGTCACGGTCGCCAGAAAGGCCATAAAGAAGTTTATCGTGGTCAGGAATATCAAGTCGACCTTCTTCCTAAGGTTAAACTTGAATTGGTGATTGCTTCTTCCCGACTGGAAGAAGTTTTGAAGACTCTGATTGGTGCCGCAAAAACGGGCAAAATCGGCGACGGTAAAATTTTCGTTTACGATGTCCAAGACGCCATCCGAATCCGCAACGATGAACGCGGCGAATCAGCTTTATAACGTCGCGTTTGAGAAAATAAAGGATCAGTACTTTTCCACCGGCGAAGCCATCCCGGTGCTTGAAGTTCGTACGAGAGTTGTCGATTCCATTGTCGAAAACGCTTTCCGCGACGCTTTAACACCGGTCTGGCCCACCGGCCTTGCCGCCCTTGCCGTAGGCGGCTATGGCAGAAAAGAACTGTTCCCTTTTTCAGACGTCGATCTGTTGCTCCTCATGGAGGCACCTCCCGAAACGAAAGAACGTAAGGAGGCACTTTCTCTATTTCTCAAAACCATTTGGGACGCCGGGCTGCGCCTCAGCCATTCCCTTCGCACAGTAGCGGATTGCACTGAACTGAATCCGCAAAATGTAGAACTGAATATCAGCATTCTGGATCAACGCTTTCTGGCAGGCGATTCCGTGCTGTATTCAAAGCTCACAACCAAGCTGCCCAAGTTCATTGCCACAGAGCGCCAAAGTATGATCCGTCACCTGGGTCAGGCAACCCGCACCCGTCACGATAAGTTTCATGACACCGTGTATCACCTGGAACCCAACATCAAGGAGGGCCCCGGCGGTCTGCGTGACCTGCATGTGATCGGTTGGCTGCATAAACTGCGCGATCCGCAGAAGAATAATTTCGACTACCTTTCAGAGCTGAACCAGGCCCAGGCTTTCTTGCACAACCTGCGCTGCTATCTGCATTTCAGCGCCGTACGCGATCAAAATCTGCTCACCTTCGACGCGCAGGAAGAATACGTTGAACAACCGTTCATTGAAAGCCCTACCGTGGCCAGTTGGATGCGCGAATATTTTCTCCATGCAAGAAAGGTTCACCGCACCGTCCTGCAGGTCCTCGAAATCTGCGAAACGCCCGCCAGCGGGCTTCTCAGTCAATTTCGGGAGTGGCGATCCAGACTTTCCAATTCAGAAATGAGCGTCAGTCGAGATCGCCTTTTATTGCGCAGTCCCCAGCAATTGGAGAGCGACCCCGAACTGGCCTTGCGATTAATCCGCTTCATTGCCCGGCACGGGCTGACCCTTGCGCCAGACTCGGAACGCCGTTTAAAAGAGGCGTTGCCGACCATTGAAACTTACTTCAGTCAACCGCATCAGCTTTGGAATTATCTTCAGGAAATCTTTGCATTGCCCCATGCCATGGCCGCATTGCGAACCATGAATGAGACAGGTTTGTTCGCCGCACTGCTGCCCGAATGGCGATTAATTGACGGCATGGTGATGCGCGATTTCTATCATCGTTACACAGTGGATGAACACACCCTCATCACCATTGAAAATCTCCTGCAACTGAAGAAACCGCAGCAGGGCACGCGGCACCATTTCGCTGAACTGCTGGAAGAAATTGATTCCCTACCTCTGCTTATATTCGCCCTGGTTCTGCACGATATTGGCAAAGGCGCAGAAGGGGATAATCATTCGCTGGAAGGCGTGCGCTTAGGGCACACTATTCTGGATCGAATCGGTATGCCCGCTGAACAACAGGATCTGGTGCTGTTCTTAGTGGAGCGGCATCTGGAATTGAGTTCCGTGATGAACTCGCGAGATCTCAGTGATCCCGCAACGGCACTGCACATTGCCCAGCGCGCAGGCACCATTGAACAGTTACGCTATCTGGCGCTTCTTACTTATTCCGATATTAGCGGTGTCAACCCCACCGCCATGACCCCTTGGCGATTAGATCAGTTGTGGCGCGTTTATATTATTGGGCATCGGGAACTGACTCGGGAATTGGATACAGATCGCATCACCGCGCAGGAAGGCGTAGCGCCCAATGTTGCAGCTTTCATGGAAGGTCTCCCCGTACGATATTTGCGGACACATAGTCGCGAGCAGATTGAGGATCACGCCCACTTGGCTGAAAAAAGCAGCGAGATCGGCGTCGGTGCAGATATTCAAAAGGAAGGCGGAGTGTGGCGGCTTTCACTGATCACACGCGATAGACCAAATTTGTTTTCGGCAATTGCCGGGACCATCGCTGCCTTTGGTTTGAACATTGTCAAAGCGGAAGCGTTCAGCAATAGCCGCGGAGAAATTGTAGACGCCTTCACGTTCACTGATCCAGGCCGCAATCTGGAATTGAACCCATCAGAAGCGGATCGACTGAAGCTAACCTTAGAGCGGGTTGCGCTAGGCAAAACCGATGTTAGAACGCTGTTAGCCGGAAGAAAACGCGCCACCCCACCCAGCACACGAGAACGTTTAAGACCCAGTGTGGAATTCGACAACGAAGCATCAGGTCACGCCACTTTGATTGAGATCATGGCAGAAGACAAACCAGGCCTACTCTACGAATTGGCCACAGTGTTTTCCGAAACCGGCTGCAACATAGAAGTAGTGCTAATCGACACAGAAGCACACAAAGCCCTAGACGTCTTTTACGTCACCCGCGACGGAGCAAAAATCGTAGATTCAGACTTAAGCGCAATGGAAGAACGCCTACTAGCAGTCTGCCGCTCCTAAAACGTCTTAGTGGGACATGCCTCCCGGCTTGTCCTGCCCAGGTCTCAAATTAACTTTCCAAATACAAACAAACTGGAAAGTGGAGCAGGCGACTCTACCTGCCTGCCAAGCAAAACGCAGCAAAACCAAGCAAAATGGGGACATGTTGGTCTGGCCCAAGCAACCGAAATCCACCCCAGGACCGCACAAATGCCCTCAGCGAGTGGCCAGCCCAGCGTGTCCCCTTTTTGCGACCATCACGCAAACTCCAGTTCGTCCTTCGGAATCAAACCTAAAAGTACCCACTAGCCAATTCCGGCTTCGCTTCCAAAGCCAGCTTCCAGCAACTCTTCGCTTCACCCTCATTTCCCTGACTCATCAACGCATGTCCCAAATTCAAGAACGCCTCGGCGAATTCCGGTCGCTCATTGATCGCTTCCTGATACAGCCGGGCAGCGTCCTCAAAATGTCCTTGCCGATGCAAGAGTAGCCCGGTGTTGTAGAACAACTCCGCACCCCGTTCCCCCATGTCAATTAGACGAGCCTGAAACTCCAAAGCCTCTTCGTCATTCTTCAATTCCACGGCGATTGCCGCCAGCCCGCGGAACGCATCCAACGAATCTGGAACCATAGACAATAGCTTCTGATAAGTCTCTTTTGCCCCTTCAAAATTCCGCGATTTCCATTGCGCCAGACCCAGGTTGGCAATGGCATCCTGCCAGTCAGGGCGCTTGCGCAAACAGGCTTCAAAGGCTTCCATTGCCCCCGCCCAGTCTTCACGTTCCAACAACAAGTATCCCAGCCGGAACCAAGCCTGCTCGGAATCGCCATCTTTCGACGTGATTTGCTGATACAGTTTTTCGGCTTCTTGCTTGTTGCCCAACTCTTCCAAAACGGTGCCCAAATTAAACAGCAGATCCAAGGAATCAGGGGTAATTTGCAGTGCCCTTTCGTAAGCTTCTTTGGCTCCGCGGAAGTCTTTGCATTCCTGCCGGGCAATTCCCAGATTCAGGAATGCCTGCTTTGCGTCAGGACGAATGCGGATGGCTTGTTCCAACGCCTTCACCGATTCCGGGTGCTTTTTAACTTTCTGCAAAGCCACGCCCAAATTGAAATTGCGCTCAAAATGGTCTGGCGTAACCTTCACAAGATTTTCACAATGCCGTACAGCAGCCTCAAAATCGCCCTGCAGAAACGCGCAGGTAGCCATTCCTTCCAGCGCCGCCTCAGAATTGGAATTCAAATTCAGCAGCCGTTCAGAATACTTTTTTAGGGCCGAATCATCCTTGCGCGCCACAGCGATGGCCACCAGGTTGGTCAG
Organism: Bryobacterales bacterium; assembly: GCA_043781815.1. Taxonomy (GTDB): domain Bacteria; phylum Acidobacteriota; class Terriglobia; order Bryobacterales; family Bryobacteraceae; genus JANXSF01. Next base: position 8,148 of record JAYWBH010000665.1, read on the forward strand.
CGCGTCTTCCGAGTGTGGGTGCTTTTGCAAGTAGGTTTCAAAAACCGGCACAGCTTCATCAAAGCGCCACAGCATTTGCAGCGACACTGCCTTGGAGAATTTTGCGGTTTCGTCATCGGGCCGGGCCGTCAAATATTTTTCAAGGACAGGCAAAGCCAATTCCGCTTTCCCCAAATGGAGCAGGCACACGGCTTGGCCCAATTGAGCTTCCACCCGTTTCGGTTCATTGGCCAGAACCGCCTCAAAACGTGTGCTTCCTTGTTCCCATTGCCCTGTCTTTTCCAGGCAAACGGCCAGATTGAAAGCAGCCGCGTTGTTGCGAGGTGCCAAATCTACCAGTTTTGAATAGTTGGTAGCAGCGTCTGACCAATTTTCCAACTCACATAAAACATGGCCTCTTGCCGCCAGAATCTCTGGATGATTTGGCGCAATTTGGATGGCCGAATCCAGTTCCTTCAATGCTTCTTTGGGTTTTCCATCCAGATGCAAAGCCACCGCGCGTGCTAAGACAGACTGCGATTCGGAATCTGAGGAACTATCTTTGCCCGTAACTGTCTTAGTAAATCTTTGTTTTAGACTCATTTTTTTGAACTCCCGGAAGTGACACTCTCGTAAGGTGCGAACATTGCGCACAGCCGCCCAAATGTATCGTTATTGTGAGTTAGAGAAATACGGAATACCCGCGATTCCTCCCCTCGTACTGAAAACAAACCAACACCACCATAACCAAACCGGTCATCGCTGAAGGAATCAACGATTTGACCTTGTACTGAAGTCGTAAACGAATCGCCTACAACATCCATTGAAACTGTGAAGATGGAATCCACCTGCTGCGACAAAGGAATCGGAATAAATTGCGATTTCATATGTTTGCCCCCAATCACCGCATAGCGCTCCAAAGAAACGGTAGGAACCGGCCCCGGCCGCGTCATCACTAAACGTGCCGCATAGTAGTTGTTCAAATCCATGGCCCGGTATATCCACCCAAACGAGTGACGATCAAGACTGACAGTAACCTCATAGCGGTAATCTGTCATGCTCATGGACGGCGAATACACCGCCAACTGCCCTATCCGCACCAGCCCCGTCTTGTCGTATCCCCAAGTGCTCGCCCAACCACCACGACCCGCCCATTGAGAAAGTCCCGAATGGAAATCATCTTCATACGCCACTGCCGACCGGTAAGCCACCCGCTGCTTGAATTTATCCCAGCTATCCCCGCTCGCCACTGGCACCCGCTTGCCTGTCGCAATTATTTCCTCAACTTCATTGGCTGGGGTCGTTGTGATCTTTTGATCACTCCCAATCACCTTATCGGCAGTTTTCTCTGGAAGGACATCCCCCGGCTCTGAAACTCCTGCAATTTCCGTATGTGGGGCATTGGAGATCTCTGGCTTGGGATGGCTACGCGCCGAAGTAAACAGCCAAACGCCCAAGATAACCGGCAGGCTCAACGTGATCCATTTCAGATCGGCCGGTGCCTTCAGCCAGAAAAGCGAAAACCCACTGGAAGCCGGTTTCGCATCCAATTGTTGACGCAACACCTCCTCCGCAGGCTTCTCTGGAAGCGCAAACGGAGCTACCGAAAGACCGGAATTCAACTTCATCGGAGTGATCAACACCTGAAGCGGACCCAGCGTGTTGTCCAAGCGGAAACGCGAAGTCCGAGCCAGTTTCAACGTCGGCAGAGCAACTAAATTGGCAAATGGCGGAATGCTCGTATCTGTAATTAAATCGGCAATTTGTGGCCATTCCAGCTCAGGGGCAATGGCTGGCGCGGGAATCTTCGCCAGAAAGATGTCTGCCCCAGATTTTTTATTGCTGCGAGTCGCCCGGTCAAAGAAAGGAACCGGCTGACCGTAGCCATCCCGAAAACTAGTGACATCGTGACGCGGCGTTGGTTCCAGCGCCTTCATCGATGCCGAAATTTGCCAGTTATTCCCAAATCGAAGCTCCGTCGAAGTTCCTGAATTAGGAATTCGCGAAACAGGATCGCCCCAAAGTGTTGCAGAAACACCAACGGCGGCGGCGCAAACTAAAGATTCGGTTCGCTGCGGTAAGTCGATTTTTTGTAATCCAAAGGCAAAAGCCTGTTCTTGCCATTTGGAATTTTGAATCGTCGACAAGTCGGAGTCAGGGACAACCAGGGACATGGACTCCGAATCAAGGGAACGAAGATGCTCCACCAGGCTCGACAATTCACGATGGATTGCTTTCGATTCCAAGTTCGGATAAACCGGTTTTTGCGCTGTGGATTCTGCCAGTACCGGACTGGCTAAAACAACTGAAGTAGTCGTTTCAGAAAGCAAACTTGCAGAGAGCTCGAAGTCAACAAATTCTGCGAAAAGATCTTGTTTTGGCAATGTTTTGCCCATTCGTGGGGCAAT